>CAJFPG010000026.1 GCA_904398665.1 Candidatus Geddesella stercoravicola
GACTTCATGTCCGTACATATCGAATACTTTCGCATATACGGAATCAAGTTCCCCGTCGGTAACGTTCGGCGCCGAATCGGCTCTGCCTACTTCAACCGCCGTCCCCAGAGGAAGAACTTCGGCCGATACGTTCACGGTAAAGCATGTCGCCAAAGAAGCGACCATCGCTACCGACAAAACAATCGCCAATAACTTTCTCATTTTAATACCTCCTGAATGTTTCTGCTTTGTTTTTTGTTGGTTAACAGAAATATCGTAATCGATATCTCCCGTATGCTGATTATAACATTTATTCGTTTAAAAATCAATAGCAAAAGAATGGAAAAATTTTTTTCGTCTAATTAAACAAATTTTGTAAAAATATTTTGTACAATCTGCTTAAAAAGCGTTTTATCTCACCACACATTTCATTGAGCCACGGCAAAGAGCTTTCCGTCTCT
Organism: Candidatus Geddesella stercoravicola; assembly: GCA_904398665.1. Taxonomy (GTDB): domain Bacteria; phylum Bacillota; class Clostridia; order Oscillospirales; family UBA644; genus Geddesella; species Geddesella stercoravicola. Next base: position 441 of record CAJFPG010000026.1, read on the forward strand.
TCTATTGAGAATACGGCGATATAAAGCGATATAAATAAGAGAAACACGGCGATAATAAACGACAACTAAATAGTGAAATGTAATATAATATAAGTAGTAAAAATATAAGAGGTAAAAATGTAGCAAAAATATAATGGATATAAAAATGTAATAAATATAATAAAAACGAAAAATATGAAAAATATAACGAATATAACAAGGATGTAACAAGAAACGTAAAACAAAAAAAACGAAAGAAGTAAAAAATAATAAACTTGGAGGAAAGATTAAAAACCCTATAAAGGAATATTTAGCATATACAGACACAAGAGAGAGACTCTGATTTAACGAAAGAGTCCCACTCCATGTCAAACACAGCCATTATCGAGCCTGCCTATAACATCAAGGACAGAGCCTACCGTGAAAAAATAATTAAAAACGTTTTTTACAAGCAATTTATAAAAATTATTCGATTATTCACGAAACACATTAAAACACATTAAAAAATAAAATCTTTGTTTTTTATAACGATAATCGTCCGACGATAACCGATAGAGAAATATTTTTATATTTTTTATATTTTAGAGCAAAATAAAAAACTATTTTTAGAAATCGACAAAAATAAAAAAAATAATCCAGTTGAAATTTGTGAAAAAAATCGAAATTCGCGGAAAATGACGAGAAAAGTATTGACAAAAACATAAATATTCGATATAATAAAAAAGCCGCATAGGAAAGGCCTCAAAAGCCGTAATCAGGCTGCCTTGATAGCGAGACTTATTTAAAAGAGGTAAAAATAAAGATGTATGCAGTTTTCGTAACAGGCGGAAAGCAGTATAAAGCTCAGGAAGGCGACACGCTTTTCATTGAGAAACTCGACGCGGCGGCGGAAGAAACCGTCACTTTCGATAAAGTATTGCTAGTTTCCGCGGACGGCTCTTTAAAAACGGGAGCTCCTTATATCGACGGAGCGAAAGTCGAGGCAAAAGTAGAGAAAAGCGGAAAAGGAAAGAAAATCCGTATTTTCAAATACAAACCAAAAAAAGGCTATCGCAGACGTATGGGGCACAGACAACCCTATACTAAAATCGTTGTAACCGCGATAAACGCGTAACAAAGAGGAGGTGTTTTTAAATGGCGCATAAGAAAGGCGTAGGTTCAACAAAGAACGGAAGAGATTCCGAATCAAAACGTTTGGGCGTCAAGAGAGCCGACGGTCAGTTTGTTTTGGCCGGTAACATTTTGGTAAGGCAAAGAGGAAGCAAAATCCACGCCGGAGAGAATGTAGGAAAGGGCTCTGACGATACGTTATTTGCCCTCACCGACGGAATTGTCAAATTTGAAACCTTCGGGAAAGGCAAGAAAAGAGTCAGAATAGCCGCCGAATAAGCGGGGCCTTTCAATCAATCAGATAAAATGGCTTACAGCGTCTTTGAAAGGCTGTAAGCCTTTCTTCTTTAATAAAATTCTTTAATAATATAATTAAATAATTTAATTCGATAATTTGATTCGATAATTTGATTCGATAATTTAATTTATTAATAATTTAATTTATTAAATATTAATAATAACAAATAACAACATAAAACAATATAATTTATAATTTAATAAGACAATATATTTATTAAAATAATTCGATAAGACGGATAGTTTGGTAGCGCGATTGCATGAGGTTCAAGAGGTCGTGGGTTCAAATCCCGCCGCTCGGACCACACCTACGGTTGGCAAGTTGCGCATCGCAGGTTTTTTCTATTTTTGGCTTTTGTGCTCACATTTAAGGCGGGTATCTTTTTTGTCAATGTTTCCCATTCGGAACGCTGAACCCGAAGTTGTTTGATATTTATTAATATGAAATAATATTATATAAAACGAACCTTTGATAATACTTTGATAATATAATGATGAGCCATTTGGCAATATAAATGAGCCCATAGATAATAATATAGTAGCTTCTTGATACCCTATTATCTATGCAATAAAAATAATAACTATAAAATAATACTTCTTGACGCTATACAATAAAATAATAGCTTCAATAGACAATAATTAAATCTTTATATGAAGAAATTTAATGATAACAAGTTCTTAACAAAATTCACAAAATTAATAAAATTAAAAAAATTTTATGATAAAAAAGAATTTAACCAAATAAAAAAATAAATCTTTTTTTTAAATTAATATGGAGTTTGCTTAATTCATAAAAATAAAAATAAAAATAAATATAAATATGTAATAAATATATAATTTAATAAAAAATATATAAAAATTAAACTATATTATAAAATTATAAAAAATCAAACTATAAATTTTGAGAACAATAAAATTTTGAGGTATTACAATGTTTGTAGACAGCACCGATTTATATGTGAAAGCGGGGGACGGCGGAGACGGAGCGGTTGCCTTTCACAGAGAAAAATATGTCGCGGCGGGAGGCCCGGACGGAGGAGACGGAGGAAAGGGAGGAGATGTAATACTCCAACCTTCCGACAATTTAAACACACTTTCAGACCTAAGATTTAAACATCGCTTTATAGCCGAGAACGGAGAAAACGGCAAAGGCTCGAAAATGTTTGGAAAAAACGGGAAAAATCTTGTCATAAAGGTGCCGAAAGGAACCGTGGTAAAAGATAAAAAAACCGGACTTATAATAAAGGATATGAGCGAGGACAAGCCTTTCATTATAGCGAAAGGAGGTAAAGGCGGTTGGGGAAACAGACATTTCGCGACTCCGACAAGACAAGCTCCCCGTTTCGCGAAACCGGGAATGCCGGGAGAAGAAAGAGAAATCACGCTCGAGCTTAAAATGATAGCCGACGTCGGTCTTATAGGGTTCCCAAACGTTGGGAAAAGCACTCTGCTTTCGATTACCTCTTCCGCGAAACCGAAAATCGCGAATTATCATTTTACGACATTATCGCCGAGTCTAGGCGTGGTGACAGTAGGAGAAGAGCAATCTTTCGTAATGGCGGATATCCCCGGAATAATAGAGGGGGCGTCCAACGGGCAAGGACTCGGACATGAATTTTTAAGACACGTCGAAAGATGCCGCCTCTTGCTTCACATAATAGATATTTCCGGAAGCGAAGGGAGAAACCCGATAGAAGATTACAACACAATAAACAAAGAACTCGTCAACTTCAGCGAGGATCTCGCGAAATGCCCTCAAATAGCGGTCGGAAATAAAGCGGATTTGATATTCGACGAGGAAATCGCCGATAAATTCAGAAAATTCATGAAAGAAAACAATGTGGAATATTATGAGATTTCCGCGGCGACAAACTCAGGAGTACAAGAACTTTTATATAAGGTATATGAAAAAGTCTCAAAACTTCCGCCCGTAAAAACATATGAGCCGGAATACTCGGAGATTTCGGAAGAAAGCGGCGACGTCGGAGACGTCAATATAACAATTAAAGACGGAGTTTATATTGTCGAGGGACAAAAACTCATGAGAATCATGAGAGGGATAAATTTCGACGATTACGAATCATTGCAATATTTTCAAAAAGTACTCAATTTATCGGGAATAATCGACAAACTCAGAAAAGCCGGTATTCAAGAAGGAGACACTGTAAGTATTTACGATTTTGAGTTTGATTTTGTTCTCTGACAAGGAGCGATTTTATGAGAAATAAGATTTTTATACTTCTGTCGACAGCTCTTCTTTTCGCGATTTTACTAACTGCCTGCGGCGGAAATCAATCTTCCGGAATAATAAATACGTCGGAATCTGTAGAAAACGGAGTTCCTTCCATAATATCAACGGAAACCGAGGTTTTCGCGGCCAACTATTTTTTAGGGATACCCGAAAATCCTCCGGAAGACTATTCCTCGCTTTTACAGGAAATTTTA
>CAJFPG010000027.1 GCA_904398665.1 Candidatus Geddesella stercoravicola
CGGAGCGATCGTTTTCCCGACGATCTTCGGAAGTTTTCGTTAAGAAAATAATTTATGAGCTCCCGAAAGTTTTACTTTCGGGAGCTCGGTTTTTTACGACTCAAATAATTTTTCTATTTTTACGTTCAATATTTTAGCTATAACGTAGATCTCTTTATCCGTCGCGCTTCTTATCTGTCCTTCGAGTTTAGAATAGCTCGAAGGATTCATATCGCATCCCATAATTTGAATTCGCGCGATAAAATCTTTTTGTTTGATGCCTCTTTCTTTACGAAGCCGTTCAATATTCCTGCCTATCATATTGGCGTCCCCATAGCCTTGTTTCCGTAATTTCATAGAATTTCGTCCTTTTTTTGTTCTTTTTTTAGAATTATATCCTAAAAAAGTCTTGACAAAATTCTAAAATAGAATTATAATAGAGAAAAATAATTCCAAAAAGGAATAATAAATTATAAATAAGTTATAAAGGGCGGAGGAATTTAAAATGAAAAAAATTTTATCTTTCGCGTTAGTTTCGGTATTTGTTTTGACGGCGGCGGTTGGATGCGGGCAAGACGAATCGAAGGTTTTGATGTTGATTTCATCGGAACAAGAAACGGAATTTTGCAATCTGGCGGAAGAAACTCAGGAAATGCTCGATATCGTTGCTGATTCTATTTTTTTAGAGTGGTATGATTATGTATATGAGGATAAATACGAAGATGTAGACTCGGCGATTATCGCCGCGACGGACGCCAATGAAGAAAATATTTATAAAATCTTAGAGAATACCGAGAAGCTTAACGCTCTTTACAAAGATATCAGAGACGGAGATTTGAAAGAGGAAGTAAAAGCCGTTATGCAGGCGTATAACGAGTATTATTCTTTTGTTATTGAAGTCAGCGGTTCTTTTAATGATTTTTCCGCCAATAAGGAAAATTTAAAAAAGGCGCTGTCTACGGCTATTAAAAATCTTTCTATCGAACTTTGATTTTAAAACAGACGCTCCCGAAAGGCCGTCCGTAAGAGATTGCTTTGTTTTTCGGGAGCGGTTATTTTATGTTTTTCGGGGGTTTTTCTTTGCTCAAATACTGATAGTATTGGCATTCGAGCCTTCCGTTGTATAATTTTCTTCTTTTGTCGGCTTTTTTGCCGAACAGTTTTTCAAAAGAACGATAAGCCGTAATTATATAATAAGACCAGTTGTCAAGCTTGGTAAAAATCTTTCCCATATCACGGTAAAGCAGTTCTGTTTCTTTTCTGTCTCCGAGTCTTTCCCCGTAAGGAGGGTTTGTTATTATAAAGCCGAAACTTTCTTTTGAATGAAAATCTCTCACGTCCGCTCTGCGGAAAGAAATTATGTCTTCAACACCCGCTTCCTTAGCGTGTAAACAGGAAAGCTCGATGTTTTTTCTGTCTATATCCGAGCCGAAAATAAGACCTTTTTCCGCCGGTCTCTCCAAGCTTCTCGCCTCTTCTCTCGCTTTCTTCCAGATGAGCGGATCGAAGTTTTCCCAGCTTTCGGAAACGAAACTTCTGGAAATGCCGGGAGAGATGTTTTTTGCTATAAGCGCCGCTTCTATCGGAATAGTTCCGCTGCCGCAGAGAGGATCGCACAGCAGTCTGCCGTTTTTCCAATATGACAGGAGAATAAGAGCGGAAGCCAGGGTCTCTTTTATCGGGGCTTTTCCCGTTACTGCCCGATATCCCCTTTTATTGAGCCCCGCTCCGGAGGTGTCGATTGTAAGAGTCGCCATATCGTTCAAAAGAGAGACTTCGATTTTATATTTGTTTCCCGTTTCTTCGAAAAGTTCTCTTCCGTAACGCTGTTTAAGCTTTTCAACGATTGCTTTTTTCGTTATCGCCTGGCAATCCGGAACAGAAAAAAGTTTGCTTTTAACGCTTTTCCCCGTAACCGGGAATTCGGCGTCTTCTGGAAGAAATTCTTCCCATGGAAGATTTTTTACTCCTTGAAAAAGTTCCTCAAAACTTTCGGCTTTGAATTCTCCCATTTTTATCAGAATTCGGTCCGCGGTTCGAAGTCCTAAATTGCACCTGGCGACGGCGTTCTCGTCTCCCGCGAAAGTAACTTTTCCGTTTTCTGTCGCCTTATCGCGGTATCCCAGCTTTTCTATCTCTCTCGCGGTAACGCTTTCCAGTCCGAAAGCCGTTGTCGCCGTGAGTATCAATTTGCTCATGAATTTTCTCCTATTTCGAAAAGTCTGCGGGTGTTTTCGGAGGTTATCTTCGCGATTTTTTCAACTGTCGTTTCTTTTATTTGGGCGAGTTTTTCAGCCACAAAAAACACGTTTTTCGGTTCGTTTCTCGTTCCGCGAAGCGGTTCGGGAGCCATATACGGACTGTCTGTTTCTATAAGGATACGTTCGATAGGGGTCGCGGCGGCCGCCTCCAACGCTTTTTTCGCGTTTTTGAAAGTTAAAACTCCCGTAAACGAGATATAAAAACCTATGTCGCAAAGTCTTTTCGCAAATTCCGCGGAAGAGGAAAAACAATGAAAAACACCCCGGTTCCCATACCTTTCTACGGTTTCGAAACATTCCTCATGAGCTTCTCTGTCATGTATGATTACGGGCTTGTCAAATTTTTTCGCAAGTTCGCATTGTCGGGAGAACCAATATCTTTGAACGTCTTTTTCCGGTTCGTCGTAGTGGTAATCGAGGCCTATTTCTCCGAGAGCCACGCATTTTTTATGAGACAGCCATTTTTCTATTTGAATAAAATCCGCTTCTGTCATTTTTCCGCATTCGGATGGATGGACTCCCACCGAGGCGTGGATGAAAGGATATTTTTCCGCGAGAGAGAGGGAAAAAGCGGAAGTTTTTATTGATGAGGCGACGTTGATAAATTCATCGACACCGTCTTTTTTAAGGTTTTCTATTATTTTATAACGGTCGTTTTCAAAGGCCTCGTCATCGAGGTGCGCGTGAGAATCAAACAGCATATAACGAAAATTCCTTTCATAAATTTTTGTGTGAGGTGTTTTTATGCTCGGTAAAATTTTAATTATTCTTTTGGCGGCGGCCGCTGTTTTCGGTATTGTAAACGGAAGTTTCGCGGAATTTGATAATTTTCTCACTGACGGAGCAGACTATACGGTGACGTTTATCGTCGGTATAGCGGGTTCGATATGTTTTTTTTGCGGAATGGCGAATGTCGCTTCCGAGGCGGGGCTTACCGAAAAGCTTTCGAAATTGTTTTCTCCCGTCTTTAAAAGATTGTTGCCTTCCGCTTTTAAAAACAAGAAAACCGCGGAAAATACTATTTTAAATATTTCTTCGAATATTCTCGGCCTCGGTAACGCCGCCACTCCTTTCGGGATATCGGCGGCGAGGGGAATATATTCCGAGGATAAAAGAATAAGCAGATCTCTCGCGTTATTCATTCTCTTTAATACTTCGTCGGTTCAAATAATTCCCTCTACTGTCATCGCCGTGAGAAAAGCCGCGGGCGCGAGCGATCCCGCGGGGGTTATTCTTCCTGTTTTTATAACTCAGGTTGTTTCCGCCGTTCTCGCCGTCCTGATCTCTTTTGCGTTTTTCGGAAGGGAAGAGAAAAAATGAGGCTCGCTTTTCCTATCATAACGGTTATTTTTCTTTTGTTTTGCGTCTGGGGCGCGGTGAAAAAAGTCGATGTCCTTTCCGCTTTCGTTAAAGGGGTAAAGAACGGCATTGAGACTCTGAAATTTATTTTTCCGAATTTGCTTTTTGTTTTATCCGTTATTTTTGTCGTTCGCTCTTCCGGAATAATGGACGCGATTTCGTCTTTTATTTCTCCGCTTTCATCAGCTGTCGGAATTCCTCCCGAGGTCGTTCCGATGGCGCTTCTGCGTCCGCTTTCAGGTTCGGGAAGCATGGCTTTGTTACAGGATATTTTTGTTTCCTGCGGACCGGACAGTTATACCGCGTTTCTCGCGTCTGTGATTTCCGCTTCCACCGAAACGACTTTCTATACTTTAAGCGTTTATCTCGGAGGAATAAAAGAGAAGTTGGGGAAGGTGCTTTTTGCCGCTTTGCTTCTCGATTTTCTGACTCTTATTACCGCGACCGTCGTGACTCCGTTTTTTTTCTGAGTCTTTATTTTAATTTTGAGTCTTTATTTTATGGATAGTTTGCCTTTATTGGATTAAAAAATAGCTTTTTAATTTTTTTGTGTCGGTTTTCTGCTTTCTTGTCGGTCGGACAAACCTTTTCTTTGAGATTATACATTAAAAACGATTTTTTTTCAAGTCCTGCTTTTTGACAGTGATTGACAGGACTCTTAAAGGGGAATACCGAGATTATACTCCGTTTTTCTTTGAATTGACTTTCTTTTATATTTATGATAAAATAATAAGTAAAACAGGACGTAAGTAAATTGCGTGACAAAAAAAGGAACTTATAAATGGGGAAATATATTTTTTCTAAACAAACGGATAATGATGAATTTAATCGGTTCTCGGAAGAAAACGGAGGATCGGTGTATCAGACGTCTTATTGGGCGGAAGTCAAAAGCGCGTGGAAACCTTCTTTCTATATGGGATATGATGGGGAAAAACCGGTGTTGTCCGCTCTCTGTCTTGAAAGAGATGTGAAAGTGGGCAAACTTTGGTATTGTCCGGACGGTTTTGTTTGCGATCTTGAAAATGAGGAGCTGGTTTTAGCTTTTTCGGCTTTTATGCTTTCCGAAATGAGAAAAAACAAGATATGCGCCCTTGTCTGCGATCCTCTTATAGAAACGGCCGTGAATGGTAAACCGCGAGATTTTTCAGCCGTGTCTTCAATGCTTAAAAGCGGGTTTGTTCTTAATTCCGACAAATCGTTTTACATTGTTCAGCCAAATGTCACGATACAGACAATTTTAAAAGAGATGACTCCCGAATCTTTGCTTTCAAAGTGCGAGAAGGGGGTTCGTCACGGTCTTCGTTCCGCTTCCGACGGCGCGTTGTTTTCTGAAAAATATGATAATGTTTCTCTCCCGCTTCACCCGGAAAAACTCGACGATTTTTTTGAGGTTATGACCGAGACTTCCGACAGAGTTTCATTTATTCAAAGAGATAAAAATTATTATCGGAAGATAATAACCGCGCTCAACGGAAAAGCGGTTATGAATCTTATTTACTGCGACAATATAAAAAGGGAAAATATTTATAAAATTTCATTGGAAAAAAAGAAAGAACTTGAAGATAGGCTTTTATCTCTTTCTTCCGCGGATAAAAAAGACGGGAAAACAATATCCGCGATAAACGCGATAAAAAAAGAGATAAATTCTTTAAATACCACTATATCTCGAAACGAGAAAGTTTCCTCCGAACTTAAAGAAAAATTTGGGGAAAATATTCCTGATAAGATATGTCTTGCCGTCGGAATAACTTCAAGATTCGGAAAAACCGCCGTTTGTCTTTACGGCGGAACCCGAAATCTTCTTCGCAATACTTTACGGCCCACACATTTTTTGAATTGGACAAGAATACTTGAAAGTTTTGAGGCCGGAATTGAAACACATGATCTCGGAAGAGTCACGGGAGACCCGTATGACGAGAAAAATCCCCTTTACGGCCTTTGTAAATATAAAAGAAGTTATAACGGAGAGGTTACGGAGTTCGTCGGAGATATGTATCTTGTCGCCGATAGATTTCGTTTTATGCTTTTCAGAAAGCTTTTGCCGAAATTTAAAAAGATAAAAAATTCAGTTCTGAAAAAGACAATAAAATCACGGACCGTAAAAAACAGTACCCGTTAGGAGAAATTATGTATACTTTCAGAGAAAATATCTCGATTTCCGAATTTGAGGAGTTCGTTTCAAAGTTTCCTTTTGCCCCTATACAGCAAACACCGGCTTGGAGTCGTCTGAAAAGTAATTGGAGGTCTTTTTTCTGCGGCGTTTATAGGAGCGGAGAAAAAGAAGGCGGCGAGACTCTCGCGGGAGTATCGCTTATTCTGGTAAGAAAAATACTGCCGTTTTTTTCTTACGCTTATTGTCCGAGAGGTCCTGTTCTTGATTTTTCGAATAAGGAACTTGTGGAGACGTTTAAAAAAGGGATTGAGGAGTTTTGTAAAAAACACGGAATTTATGCCGTTACGATAGACCCTCCGATTGTTGTCGGGAAAATAACGCCGGAACTGCCGGGAGAAAATTTTTTGGATTCTTTTGATATTGAAAAAGGAAAAATAGGTTTTGACAATCTTATTTTTGCGGGATTTTCTCATTGCGGTTTTGAAAAGGAGCTTCATTCGACTCTGCAGCCCAGATATAACGCGGTTATTCCTTTGAAGAAAGCTGACGGGTCTTCTCTTTCGTTTGAGGAACTTAAAAAGAATTTTAAAACCAAGATACGAAAATATTTCGCTAATTTTCAGTCTTTGAGAGGACTGTATTATGAAAGGGTCGAAGCGACGCCCGAAAATATATCCGAATTTTGCGAAATATTGCGAAATACGGAAAAAAGACAAAAGATATCTCTTCGCGGAGAGGACTATTTTGCTCTTATAGGCAAATGTTTCTCAGATGACGCGTTTTTCGGTTTTGAAAGATGCGATGTCGAGGTTTATATTTCGACTCTTGAAAAAAGGCTTGAAAAAGAACCGGAAAACTCCGAAAAGATCGGAGAGCAACTGACGGAAGCCAAAAAAATTCTTGACGAAAAGGGGAAAACAATTTCTCTCGCGGCGCTTCTTACTGTATACCCGCCTAATAAAGAGGGAGAGAAAATGGCGGAATATCTTTACGCCGGAAGCGATCTTTCCGTTTTTCCTTCTTTTAACGCTACTCTTTGCGGTCTCGGCGATCAATGTAAATTCTGCATTGATCGGGGCATTGATTATTTGGATCTCGGCGGTGTTTCGGGGACTCTTGACGATGGATTGTATGAGTTTAAAAAACATTTTTCTCCGATAATTATCGAATATGCCGGGGAGTTTGAACTTAAAATAAAGAAATTCAGGTATGCTTTTATGAAAAGAGGTATGCCCGCGATGAAAAGAGTATATAAAAATATAATAAAACTTTTTGGTAAATAAAGAAAACGCTTATATCGGACCCGATATAAGCGTTTTCTTCATGGAGATTTAGTTATCTGTTAAGGGGAATAGTCTGTCTGTATTATATTGTATTTTTGCGAAGATGGTGTATGAATTCGGAAGAACAATTATTGTGAGCATGA
>CAJFPG010000028.1 GCA_904398665.1 Candidatus Geddesella stercoravicola
TATGAGTACATTCTCGAATTTTCCGAAGAGGGGAGAAGGAAGGTTGAGACTTTCTGTCTTCCGGGAGGCATTTCGTCTATCACCGAGATATCCATATCCCCGTATATTATCAACGCGAGGCTTCTCGGTATCGGAGTGGCGGACATCACGAGAGCGTGAGGAACGGTTCCGTCCTCTCCTTTTTTTGATAGTGTTTCTCTTTGTCTGACTCCGAAACGGTGCTGCTCGTCGGTTACCGCCAACGCTAGATTCTTAAATTTCACGTCTTTTTCTATCAGGGCGTGAGTTCCTATAACCAGATCTGTGTTTCCTGACCGTATATCCTCTTTTATCTGCTCCTTTTCTTTTTTCGTATTGCTTCCCGTCAGACAGCTTACTGTCATTCCGAGTGTTTCGAGAAGCGGTTTCAGGTCGGAATAATGCTGGGCGGCGAGGACTTCTGTCGGGACCATTATTGAGCTTTGGCAGCCGTTTTGAAACGCGAAAAAGCATAAAGCCGCCGCGACGACCGTTTTCCCGCTTCCAACGTCTCCCTGAACCACTCTTGACATCGGGTAAGGTCTTTTCATATCTTCGATTGCTTCTTTGATTGTCCGTTTTTGGGCGTTTGTCATTTTATAAGGCAACGCCGAGGCAAATTTGGGAAAATCGAAATCGACGGTCATTTTTTTTGACCGCTGTTTTTTCATCTTTTGTTTCATTGTCGAGAGTCCGAGCCTGAAAATGAGAATTTCTTCAAACGCGAGCCGTCTTCTGGCCGCCGCGATGTCCTCTTTCGTTTGAGGTTTGTGAATTTTATAAAAAGCTTCCGGAAGAGCGCAAAGCCCGTATTGGTCCATAACGTATTGCGGGAGACTTTCTTTTACTATATCGGTTTTGGAGATGATTTTCCCGTCTTTTTTCTCAAAACAATAGGCGAGCGCCGAGGACATCGTTTTTTGCATGTTTTTGAGACTTATGCCTTCCGTAAGGGGATATATCGGGCGAAATCCTCTCTCGGTATCTTCCGCGAACTCTATTTCAGGAGATCTCATCGATATCTTGTTGCCGAATATCTCCGCTTTGCCGTATAATACGACGTGAGTCCCTCGGGTTATTTTTTCGGCGAGATAATTTCGATTAAAAAGGGTTACCGACATTCTGGGGACTCCGAAAGAGTCCTCTTTGTCGATAACCTCAAATTCAAAAATATCCAGATTTCCCCTTCGCAGACAGCGAACATCAGAAGAGACCGTACCCTTTACGAGTACGGTGCTTTGATCTCTTATTTCCTCGATCGGCGTCATCTCGGAATAGTCGAGATATCCTCTCGGAAGATGATAGAGAAGGTCGGATATCGTAAATATCCCGAGGGCGGCGAGTTTTTCCGCTTTTTTTTCTCCGACTCCTTTCAGAAATCTTACCGAATTTTTTTCCATTTTACTCCGTCTTTTGTATCTTCGAGCGCGATACCCTTTTCTTTCAGAATATCTCTTATTTCGTCCGCCCTCGCGAAATTTTTCGTTTTTCTCGCTTCTTGGCGTTCCTTTATCAAAGCGTCTATCTCGGCGTTCGATTCCTCTTTCCTCTCAACCGTAAGCCCGAGAATGTCTGTTTCCGTCAGGATGGTTTCAAGTATATCTTTCGCGAACTCTCTCGATGATTTTTCCGTTATTTCTATATTCGCGAATTTTACCGCTTCAAAAATCGCGGCGATAGCGTCGGCGGTATTGAAATCGTCGTCCATCGCGGCTTCGAATTTATCGGCGTATTCTTTTATTTTGGAAAGTTTCTCTTTTTCTTCCTCCGATATTTTTTCCGCCGCCGCTCCTTTTGCCGTACGGCTGAGATTATCTACCGCCGTAATTATTCTTTCGAGCCCGTTTTTCGCCGATTCCATAAGTTCTTCGCTGAAATTGAGCGGGCTTCTGTAATGCGCGGAAAGCATAAAGAAACGAAGGATTTGTAAATCGTATTTTTCCGATATGTCTCTGACGGTGAAGAAGTTTCCGAGCGATTTGCTCATTTTTTTATTGTTTATGTTCAAAAACGCGTTGTGCATCCAGTATTTCGCGAATGGTTTTTTGTTGGCGGCTTCGCTTTGAGCTATTTCGTTTTCGTGGTGAGGAAATATGAGATCCTCGCCTCCCGCGTGAATATCGATCTCGTCGCCGAGATATCGTTTGCTCATAACCGAGCATTCTATATGCCACCCCGGTCTTCCTTCGCACCACTCCGAATCCCAGTAAGGCTCTCCTTCTTTTTTTGGTTTCCATAAAACAAAGTCGAGGGGATCTTCTTTTTGATTTGCCCCCGATACTTTAAGCTCTCTGTTTCCGCTCCTGAGTTCGTCGAGATTTTTGTGAGAAAGCTTTCCGTAATCCTTAAAACTTCTCGTTCTGAAATATACGGTGCCGTCTTTCGCGGTATAGGCGTTCCCATTGTTTATAAGGGTACGTATCATTTCGAGCATTCCGTCTATTTCCTCGGTGGCGAGGGGGTGTTTTGTCGCGGGTCTCACATTCATTGCCGTCATATCTTTTTTACATTCTTTTATATACCTCTCGGAAACGGTGGAGGCGGGAACGCCTTCTTTAACGGCTTCTTTTATGATTTTATCGTCGATATCGGTAAAATTTGAGACATATGTCACTTCGTATCCTTTATATTCCAGATATCTTCTGACAGTGTCGAATACGATCATCGGCCGGGCGTTGCCTATATGTATCAAGTTGTATACCGTCGGCCCGCATACGTACATTTTTACTTTCCCTTCTTCAAGAGGCGAGAACTTTTCTTTTTTGTTCGTGAGAGTGTTATAGACGTACATTTTTTTAATTTCTCCTTAATGACGGCGACAGCGTCAGTCTTTTATGTATTTCCCGCATTCTCTGATATAGGGAATGGCGGAAACCACCGTTACGAGAGCTATTACCCAAACCAATATTTGAGGAATAAGAGAAACGGAGCCTGAAAGATTGATTATCGAACCGTCGAAAACGGTTTCGACAAATAAGATAAGATATATCGCGGCAATCGCGACGCTCTGAGTCACGGTTTTTAGCTTTCCCCAAATATTCGCGGCCACAACCTTGCCGGAAGTCATCGCTCCGAGACGCAGCCCCGTGACTATGAATTCCCTCGCGAGAACGATGATTACGGGAAGAGATGTCGTAAGCCCTATTTCCACAAACGCCACGAGAATACTTATGATCAGCATTTTGTCCGCTATCGGGTCTATAAATTTCCCAAAGTTTGTGACAGCGTCATATTTTCTCGCGATCTTTCCGTCGAGAAGGTCTGTCAGCGTCGCCGCCACAAATAAAACGCCGGATAAAACGATCCTTGTCGGAACCGAGAAAAAGGCCGAGACTGTGTTTTCAAGCAGAAACAGAAGAATAAAGGGGATCAGAGCGATCCTTATCCAGCATAATACGTTGGGCAATTTTTTTATCGACATAAAAATCCTCCCTAAACGGTTTCGTAGCCGTAAAAATCATATGTATCGTATTTTTCGAGAAATACGTTGTAAAACTGTCCTTCCTGACAGTCGTTTTTCGATTTGAAAAATATTTTTCCGTCTACTTCCGGAGCCTGAAAATAGGCTCTCCCGACAAAATGGTCGTTTTCGATACCCTCGCAGAGCACGGGGAAGACTTTGCCGAGATATTTTTTATTTATTTTATCGAGAAGTCCGTATTGTATTTCCATAAGGGTCTCGGCTCTCTTTTCCGACATTCGTTTATCGATCTGCCCGCAATATCCCGCGGCCGGCGTACCCTCTTCTCTTGAATAGGTGAAAACTCCCATATTTTCAAATTTGATTTTCCTTACAAATTCACAAAGAGCCTTAAAATCAGAATTTTTTTCTCCCGGAAACCCTGTTATAAAAGTAGTTCTTAGCGCTATTGATGGAATTTCTCTTCTTATTTTCCCGATAAGAGCGGAATATTTTTTTTGATTTCCTCTTCTGTTCATTCTTTTTAGAACGGGAGAAGAGGCGTGTTGAAGGGGGAGGTCGATATATTTTACAACTTTGCTTTGATTTTTAATTTCCGCTATAAGATCGTCGGAAATCTCGTCGGGGTAAAGGTACAAGAGTCGTACCCATTTGACGCTCTGTATCTCGCAAATTCCCCTAATTATTTTTATAAGCTCCGGATGCCTTGAAGTATCCTGAGAAATAACGTTTATTTCAACCGCGCCTCGCGCCGCCAAAACTTTTGCTTCATTGATAATATCGGCGGTTTCCCTATATTGATAATTTCCGCGAATATACGGAATTACGCAGTAAGAACATCTGTTTGAACAGCCTTCCGCGATTTTAAGATATACGGAATAATTTTCTGTGGTGATAAGTCTTTCTCCTTCCGGAGATTTTTCCGAAAGAGGTTTAAAGCAGGAAAATTTTTCTTCTGATAAAAGAGCGGGAACAATTTCATCGAAAGATTTGACTCCGAGAATCGCGTCAACTTCCGGAATAGAAGAGAAAATCTCCTCTTTATATCTTTCCGCGAGACAACCTGTTACAATCAATTTTTTTAGGTTTAAAGCTTTATAGACCGCGGCGTCAAGAATATTTCGTATGGCTTCTTCCTTAGCCGTTTCTATAAAAGCACAGGTATTTACGATAATCGCGTCGCATTCGGCCTCGTTCTCGCAAAATTCAAAACCGGCATCTTGAATTTTTTTCATCATCACTTCGCAATCGACTCTGTTTTTCGCGCAGCCAAGCGAAATAACTCCGATTTTTTTAATTTCCATTCTCTTTTACTCCGTAACGCTTATATGTTTAATCTATAATTTCGTAATCGATATTTTCTTTCATTGTTCTCAGTGTCTCGGTTATTTCAGAAGCTGAAAACCCTTTTCTGAAAAGAAAGGCAAACAATTTATCTCTTTCTTTTTTTCCCTGAGGAAAAGTATTTTTTGTTTTTTGATTTATAAGCTTTGTGATTTTCTCAATTTCTCGATTTTCGTCGTATGCCTCTTCAATGGCGTTTGAGATTACCTCTCTGTCAAGACCTTTTCGAAAAAGTTCTTCCGATACTCTTTTTTTTCCATAGGAAATAAAATATTTTTCCGCGAGTCTGCGAGCGTATTTCTCGTCGTTGACATATCCTCTCTCAACGACGTAGGCGACCGCTTCGGCGGCGTCTTCTTCGGTATATTTTTCAGAGATTTTCTTGAAAAGTTCTGTTTCTCCGTAATCTCTTTTTTCAAGAAGATAAACGGCATAATTTTTCGCGTTCTTTTCCGTCATCGCGATTACTCTTCGTCAAGGTCGAAATCTTCCGCTCCGATGCTGAGAGAGTCTTTTTTAATCGCGGCGGATTTCGTCCCGGAAAGTTCGGAAGCGGTTTCTTCCGCTCTTTTGGCGGCTCTCTCGTTTGTTTTAGCTTCCGAATCGTGAAGAATATCTGTTATTCTTTTTTCTATTTCCTCACGTAGATCCGGATGACTTATGATCATGTCTTTCGCTTTTTCTCTTCCCTGACCGAGCCTCTGTCCCTCATAAGAGAACCATGCTCCGCTTTTTTGAATTACGCCGAGCTTTACGGCGACATCAACTATTTCTCCCTCTCTGCTGATGCCTTTCCCGTATATGAGATCGAATTCCGCCTCTTTAAACGGGGGAGCGACTTTGTTTTTAACAACCCTTACTCTTGTTCTTGACCCGTACGCCTCGCTTCCGTTTTTCAGCGTTTCTATTCTTCTTACGTCCATTCTTACCGAAGCATAAAATTTCAGAGCGCGACCTCCCGTCGTAACTTCCGGGTTTCCGTACATTACTCCGACCTTTTCTCTCAATTGGTTTATAAATATCGCGACGCAGGAAGTCTTCGCGATGATTCCGGCCAGTTTTCTCAAAGCCTGGGACATCAGTCTCGCGTGAAGACCCACATGCGAATCTCCCATATCTCCCTCTATTTCTTGTTTGGGTACCAGAGCGGCGACCGAGTCTACTACGATCACGTCGATAGCTCCCGATCTTACGAGCATTTCCGCTATTTCTAACGCCTGTTCACCGTTATCCGGCTGAGATACGAGTAATGAATCGACGTCGACTCCGAGCTGCGCGGCGTATGCCGGGTCGAGAGCGTGCTCGGCGTCGATGAACGCGGCGACGCCTCCCTGTTTTTGAGCCTCCGCGACTATATGGAGCGCTACTGTTGTTTTCCCCGAGCTTTCAGGCCCGTAAATCTCGACAATTCTTCCCTTTGGAACGCCTCCTACCCCGAGAGCGAGGTCAAGAGTAAAAGAACCGGTGGAAATACTTTCCACATTCA
>CAJFPG010000029.1 GCA_904398665.1 Candidatus Geddesella stercoravicola
ATTAAGCATCTTTCGAAAATCAGAGTCATTATTATTGTGCTTTTCTATTTTAAAAGAATATTCCGCATAGCGAATATCATTGAGCGAAGTGTCGGCTTCGTATACGTCGGAAACCGCGAGATCTTCTGTCAAAGCCGCATTAAGTCTCGTTTTTATTTCATTTGTCGGCATTCTTTTTTCCGGATTGGGTTTTATATCTAGAATTTCCGTTACGCTGTTTATTCCCAAAGGGAGAGGAGACGCGAAACAGAGGTATGAATGCGGGTTAAACCCTTGGGTATGCCAAAGGGGAATTTCCGCTCTCGCCATCGCTCTTTGCATCGCTCGTTGGAGGTCTAAATGCGAGATGTATCTGAGAAATCCTGTTTTTCTGAAAATGATTCTTATCGTTTGCATACGTCCCCCTTACATATTTTCGTAATACCGCAGGCGGCGCATTTGTCTTTACAGGATGGAGTGGTTTTTTCGTTGTATGCGTTTTTTCTTTCTCTTAAAAGGAATTCTCGACTTATTCCGGTATTTATTATTTCCCACGGAAGAGGATTTTCTATATTTCTTTCCCCGGTGAATTCCTCGATAGTAAGACCTTCTTCCGAAAGACATTCAAGCCATCTGTCATAAGAGAAATGTTCGTCCCACGCTTCTAACATAGAACCTTTTTCGTGAGCCCTGAGCAATACTTTTCCGAGACGACGGTCTCCTCGTGAGAAAACTCCTTCGATGACGCTTGTCTTGCCATCGTGATAATTTAATTTAATTTTTTTTGATTTTATAAGACTTTTTAAATATTGTTGCTTTCTGTTTATTTCTTCAAGAGAAATCTGTTTTTCCCATTGAAACGGCGTAAAAGGTTTCGGCACGAAAGTAGCCAGACTTATCGTTACCGTCACGCCTCTGCTTTTTGGTTTATTTGGTAATGAATAATATATATCGACAATTTTTTGCGCGGTGTCCGCAATTCCCTTTATGTCTTCGTCGGTTTCGGTCGGCAATCCTATCATAAAATATAATTTTACGGAAGAGCTTCCTCCCTCAAACGCGATTTTGCAAGTCCTCTCGATTTCCTCTTCGGTAACATTTTTATTTATGACGTCTCTTAACCTTTGAGTCCCGGCTTCCGGGGCAAACGTCAACCCGCTTTTCCTTGTTTCTTGAATTTTGTCGAGAAGTTCTTTTGAAAAATTATCTACTCTTAATGACGGAACAGAAAGACTGATTCCGCGGGGTTTGCAATAGCCGAGAAGATTGTCGCAGAGTTCAGGAAGTCTGTCATAATCGCTTGTCGAAAGAGAAGTAAGGGATATTTCGTCATATCCCGTGTTTTTAAGTAGTTCGATTGCTTGTTTTGTTAGAATTTCCGGGCTTTTTTGTCTGAAAGGACGATATAAAAACCCGGCCTGACAAAAACGGCAGCCCCTGACGCAGCCTCTCATTATCTCAATCATGACTCTGTCGTGCACAACGCTGGAATACGGGACGACGAATTTTTCTGGAAAATTGACTTCGTTTAAATTGTCAATTTTAAGCATAGTGACCGGGGCGTTATTTCTTGACGGGACGTAAACGCCTTTTATTTTGGAGGCCTCGTCTAAAAAACGCTCTCTGTCTTTTTCGCAGCTTTTTAAAAGATTTGAAAGTTCTATTAGATTGTATTCTCCTTCTCCGACAGAAAATAAGTCAAAGAAATCCGCTATCGGTTCCGGATTGCAGACGCACGGTCCTCCTCCTATAACGATAGGATCACCTTGTTTGCGGTCTTTCGCGAGAAGAGGAATATCGGCGAGTTTTAACATCGCGAGGACGGTAGAGTAACACATTTCATATTGTAAAGTGAATCCGACAATATCGAAATCTGTGAGCTTGTCTTTGCTTTCAAGGGCGTAAAGAGGAATTTTATTTTTTTCCATTTCCTCTTTCATGTCAGTGTTCGGCATAAAAACTCGCTCGCACCAAATATTTTTTTCTTTGTTTAAGCAGTCATAAAGAATTTTTATGCCAAGGTGCGACATCCCTATTTCATAAAGGTCCGGGAAACAAAAGGCGAAACGTATATCCACCTCTTCCTTATTTTTTATAACGCTCCCATATTCTCCTCCGCTGTACCACGAGGGTTTTTGTACTTTATAAAGCAGTTGTTCAAGATTCATAATCATTTTTTTTAATAAAAGCGTTCCTTTTATTCCTTTTATAAGTTTTATAAGTTATTTAATTATATATTTTCAGCCGTTCGCATATTCGTCAATTTATTTGATAAATTGGCGTAAAATTATGGAATTGACGTAAAATAATAAAGAATATATCAGCAATAATATTATTATACGCCAGAAGTCGTATCGTGTCAATAGGCGACCGTTTAATTTCTGTAAAAGTTTAAATTCTGAAATTTTACATGAATTTTACATGGTTAGTCTTTTGATTTTTACATTGATTTATTATTATGTGTTTGCAAACAAAAAACAAAGAATTTGTAAGACATGGTTCTTAGGAGGTTTCATTTTATGAAAAAAAGAAGTTTGCTTGTAATTTTCGCGATGGTTCTTTCCGTTATGCTTGTTTTTACCGCTTGCGGAGGCCAGGGTCAGCAAAATAACGACGACAATAATGACGTGACAGGTACGGACGACAATAACACTACGTTGAGCGGAACGGTTTCTACCGACGGTTCTACTTCCATGGAAGACGTAATCGGGTCTCTTGGCGAGGCTTTTAAGGAAGCGAACGACGGGGTTGAGTTTACTTATAACCCGACAGGTTCCGGATCTGGTATTACCGCCGTTTCCGAAGGCAGATGCGATATAGGTCTTTCAAGCAGAGCGTTGAACGACGAGGAGAAATCTTCCGGCCTTGAAGAGACTGTCCTCGCATACGACGGTATCGCTATTATAGTAAATAACGAAAACCCGGTGTCCGATCTTGATCTTGAAACTATCGCTCAAATTTATACCGGAGAAATTACTAATTGGTCTGAGGTTGGCGGAAACGACGCCGAGATCGTGGTTATCGGAAGAGAAGGTGGAAGCGGAACTCGCGACGGGTTCGAGTCTATAACCGATACGGAAGATCAGTGTCAATACAGACAAGAGCTCACTTCCACCGGTGACGTTATAACAACTGTTTCTCAGAATCCCGACGCTATCGGATATGCTTCAATGGCTTCGGTTTCCGACAACGTTAAAGTTCTTACCGTGGGCGGAGTAGCTCCGAGTGAGGAGACTGTTTTGGACGGTACTTATCCGATTCAAAGACCTTTCGTTCTTGTAACGAAACAGGGAACGGCCCTTTCGGATGTCGCTCAGGCGTTCTACGATTTTGCGTTGTCAGCTGACGCGAAAGACATAATCTCCGACGCGGGAGCGGTTCCCGCTGCCGAATGAGAGCGTATCTCAATAACCCGACGGCTGTTTAACAGCCGTCTTCCTTTGTATGGGAGAGAAGTATGAAAAATAGAAAAAAATTTTTTGAGAATTTCGTGCACGGGATATTTTTAGTCCTGGGATTGATAACGGTGGCTTCGGTTTTGTTGATCACCGTTTATCTTGTAATCTCTGGTATTCCCGCGATAAAAGAGATAGGAATTTTTGATTTTCTTTTCGGACAGGAGTGGGAATCTACCGCGGCGGAACCCAAATTCGGGATTCTCCCTTTTATATTGACGAGTATATATGGAACCGCCGGGGCGATTTTGATAGGGACTCCGATAGGTTTTTTCACCGCCGTTTATTTGGCTAAGCTCGCACCGATAAAAGTGAGGAACGTAGTGAGTTCCGCGATAGGACTTCTTGCCGGAATTCC
>CAJFPG010000030.1 GCA_904398665.1 Candidatus Geddesella stercoravicola
ACGGCTCTTATTCTTAAAATTTCGGCAGCGAGCGACGGGTTTGAAAAATCACCAAAAAAAGAAATGTCTTTTATATCGTATTTGCGTGTGATCTCTTTCATCCAGCCTTTTATATTCGGTTTGACCCCGTGCAGTTTCGTTATTGATATATACCAATGCTCATAATCTACAAAAACTGCCGCGGTCGGCTTTTTATCCGCTTTCTTTGAAAATAATTTGCTTAATCCTATTCTTCTCACCTCCTTCTTTCCTTTTAAATTATACTCTAAATTTCATAAAAAATCAATACCAGGAAGTAATTTGCGGAAAAATTGTGCTGAAATTGAAAAAATTAACTTTACAAATCATTTTAAATATGTTACAATTAAATATATATATTTATGTTTATTTTAAAATTAAAATTTTAAAAAGTTACATATATAAATTCTATATGATTTTTAAATTATTCGAAATTATTTAAAAATTATTTAAAAGTTATTAAAAAACATTTTGTTTTTTCCATTAGAGAAAAATAAAATTAAAAATATGAGATAAGAGAAAAATTCTTTAAAAACATATGAGGGATTACCGAATTAAAACGAGACTTCAATTTTATATTTAATCGTTTTATTTATAAGTTTATGGGGTTGGCGTTTCGATATCTTTCGCTTGGATTTGTTTTTTAGATAATTATTTTGGCGACGAGACGGTTAAATTATAGATATTTGATTTAGAAATATAGATATAGTTTTATATTATTCCGGAATCGCCGAGGTTAAGCTATTAAATATTTAAGACGCATTTGATATATCAGCATAAAATAAAAAATTGCCTGGAGGCAGGATTAAGAATGGGTAAAGGAGAGGTTTGTTGTGAGTTTTAAATTGGGTTTTATAGGCGCGGGAAATATGGCGGGAGCAATAATTTCTTCCGTAATAAAAACAAAACTATATTCCGCGGAGGAGATTTCAATTTGCGAGAAAAACGAGCTTAAACGAGAAGAATATGCGAAAAGAGGTTTTATCGTAGTTTCTGACGAAGAGGAACTTATAAAAAGATCCAATTTCGTATTCCTTGCCGTGAAACCGTCGGATATTAGGGACGTTCTTGAAAAAATAGCTCCACATGTGACTATCAATAACGTGATAATAAGTATTGTAGCCGGGGCTTCTATTCAGTTTATAAAATCAGTAATCGGCTCAGACTCAAAGGTCGTCAGGGTTATGCCGAATATGCCGATTACCGTTGGGAAGGGAGCTTCCGCAATAGCGTATGAGATGCCGATAACATACAGAGAATTTACTTCTGTTAAGAGGATTTTTGAGATGTCGGGAATAGTTGAGACCATGGACGATGGGCAAATCAACGAGATTACTTCTGTTTCCGGCTCCGGACCGGCGTATGTATATTCTCTTATTTTGGCTATGATTAACGGAGCCGTCGCTCAGGGGATTTCAAGGGAAACCGCGACGGAATTTGTTATTCAGACGGTGGCGGGGGCTGTCGAGGCTCTTGAAAAAAGCGGCGAGGACGTTGAATTCGCCCTTAAAAAAATATGTTCCCCAAACGGCACGACACTTAAAGCGATAGAGGTTTTTAATAAAAGAGGTTTTGATCAGATTGTCGCCGACGGAATGCTCGCGTGTACCAAGAGAGCCGCGGAATTGGGAGAGGAACTTTGATTCCTTTCGACTAAACGCGGAGTTTTTAAAATTTGCCGATTTCAGAATTATTTCTTTTTCATTTTCTTTATATTTTTATCTTTCTGCTGTTGTCTTTATTTTTAATTTTAGGCAGAATTGTGATTAAAAAATTTCAAAACTGTTGAATCTACTTCTAAAAGTGTAAAAGTGGTTGAATAATTTTGTCGGAAATGTAAAATTGCTGTTTCGAGCTACTTATTTTCGCCTATATAAGTCTTTAAAAATGGACTTTTGTATTCTTTTTGGAGCTTTCGACGAAAATTAAAGGCGATTTTTGTTAATTACGATTACTGTACTTTTCCCTCAATTTATGTTATTATATATATACTGAAAATTATTATGTAAAACTTTTTGGAGGGTTTTAAAGTGGCAGGATTAATACTTAAACATATTGGGAAAGTCTACCACGGCGGGGTTCGAGCCGTAACCGACTTTAACCTGAAAATTAAGGACAAGGAGTTTATCGTTTTTGTCGGACCTTCCGGTTGCGGAAAATCCACGACGCTCAGGATGATAGCGGGACTTGAAGAAATAACCGAGGGGGAGCTTTATATTGACGAGAGACTTGTTAACGATATGGCTCCTAAGGATAGAGATATAGCCATGGTTTTCCAGAACTACGCTCTTTATCCTCACATGACGGTTTATGAGAACATGGCGTTTGGTTTGAAGCTTCGTAAAGTGTCGAAAGAGGAAATAAAGAGAAGAGTCGACGAGGCGGCGAGAATTCTCGATATATCTCATCTGCTTGACAGACGACCCAAAGCTTTGTCAGGAGGTCAGAGACAGCGTGTCGCTCTCGGTCGAGCGATAGTCCGCGAACCGAAGGTCTTCCTTCTTGACGAGCCTCTTTCTAACCTTGACGCTAAGCTTCGCGCTCAGATGAGAACCGAGATATCTAAATTGCATCAGAGACTCGGAACCACATTTATTTACGTTACTCACGACCAGACCGAGGCTATGACGATGGCCGATCGTATAGTCGTTATGAAAGACGGGGTAATTCAGCAGTGCGATACTCCTCAGCATCTTTACGACGAGCCTTGTAATAAATTCGTCGCCGGATTTATCGGTTCTCCTCAGATGAACTTTATTGAGGTAAAACTTATAAAACGCGGCGAGGACGTTATGGTTACATTCGGCGATTTCAGTCTTAAAATTCCCAAGGCTAAGGTTGAGACCGAGAGATATGACAAACTTATGAGTTACGGCGGAAAGAAAGTCATAATGGGTATTCGTCCGGAATGTATTTATGACGAACCTGAGAATTTGGAAAAATTCAAGGACAATGTTATTACGGCGAACGTTGAAGTCGTTGAGCTTATGGGCGCGGAAACGTATTTGTATCTTGATGTTCAGGACAATAAATTCACGGCGAGAGTTTCACCATATTCAACCGCGAAATCGGGAGATGTTATCAATATCGCTATCGATATGGCAAAAATACATCTTTTTGATATGGATACGGAGGAGACGATTATCAACTGATTTTTTCCTGAAAATAAAATACGGCTGAATGCGTGATTTTTGAAAACCGACCCCACGGACTCGGCCTTTCGGTAGAGTCTGCGGGGTTTTTGTGTTTTTTTGAAGAAAGGAGAAAGATATGGAAGAGTTTTCGGATTTTGAAGAATTACTTACAAAATCCATGCCTATGCTTCGGACAATCGCTTCTTCTTTTCCGGAAAGACACAGGGAGGATCTTATTCAAGAGGGCATCCTCGGTCTTCACAGCGCGTATTCTTCTTTTGACCCGTCAATAGGGGTTCCGTTTAAAACTTATATAAGAATATGCGTGAAAAACAGTATGCTTACGGCATATAAAAAATTGAGAAAGGACGATCTGTCCGAGACTTTTGACGAGACCGCTTTTGTTGATAATACTTCATCTCTGGAAGATGGGGTAATAAGCAGAAATGACGCGGAGACTTTTTTCAGCGGCTTTAAAAAATCTCTTTCTCTTCTCGAAAGAAACGTGCTTTCAGAGTATTTAAAGGACAAGAGTTACGACGAGATCGCCGAGACTCTTAAAATTTCAGTGAAAGCTGTCGATAACGCTCTTATGCGAATTAAAAAGAAGGTGAGGAATTTTATTAGAAAATGACACTCGGTTTTTGTTGAAAACTAAAAAATGATATCCGATCTGATATTTTTAACGCCCAGAAAAAGAAGTAGTGGAATCATCAGAGACGACTCGACTTTAATCCTGATTGCAATTTTCTATACCTGCACGGGGTAAGCAGATTTGCATCCATGTTTTAAGCTTTGGTCAAGTTTTTTTGACCGGTAGTCACTTGTTTTGGTTTTTACTGTTCGGTGCGATTCCGGACATGGGCAATTACTAAACGGTCGAAAGACAAAAACGTACAGTGAGGTTTAACATTTATGTATCAAGACAAAGAACTCGTATGCAAAGACTGCGGAAAGACTTTCATTTTTACCGCAGGAGAACAGGAATTTTACGCTGAGAAAGGTTTTCAGAACGAGCCCCAAAGATGCAAAGAATGCAGAGCCGCTAAAAAGGCGGCCATAAAGAGCTCGAGAGAATATTATACCGCCACTTGCGCCAGCTGCGGCGGCGAGGCGAAAGTTCCCTTCCAGCCCAGAGATGACAGACCTGTATATTGCAGCGAATGTTACTCAAAAATGAAAGAAGCCGAATAATTTTTTTCGGATAGTTACCGTGCAGGGAGCAATGTTTTATTGCTCCCTAAACTATTTTAGTCTTAAATAAAAAATAAAATAATTATTAGAAATAGGAAAAAATGACATAAGATATGTCGGAAAAATAAATCGTAAAATAATTGTTGATTTTACTTGTTACTAAAATATATGTTTGAAAAATAATTGTTAATTTTGCTGGTTACTGAAATATATGTTTGAAAAATAATTGTTAATTTTGCTGGTTATTGAAATATATGTTTGGAAATAATTGTTGACTTTACTTGTTACTGAAATATATGTTTGGAAATGATTGTTGATTTTGCTGGTTACTGAATATATGCTTGAAAAGTGATTGTTAATTTTGCTAATTATTAAAATATATGCTTGTAAAATTATTTTTAATATATAAACGTATTGTATAAATATTTTTCAATGTCTAAAAAA
>CAJFPG010000031.1 GCA_904398665.1 Candidatus Geddesella stercoravicola
ATCTTCCTGCCGTCCTCATAATACTGCGTGCAGGCTTCTGTCGAAATGGTGAAACCCTGAGGCACGGGCAGCCCTATACGTGTCATCTCCGCAAGGTTAGCACCTTTACCGCCGAGAAGTTCACGCATCTGAGCGTTCCCTTCACTAAAAAGGTAAACATACTTTTTTGACATTTTGTCTGATCCTCCTAAATTTAAGTTTCGGTGTATTATAACATATTTTTTATTAAATTACAATATCTTTTTTGGAAAATTTTTATCAACTTTACAAACTTTTACTTGTTTTCTTCTTTTTATTATGATATAATTATAAAAACAATCATAAACAACCATAAAATTTTTAAACTTTTAATTGCGGCCGAGTCGATATGTAAACCAAACAAGGGTTTGACGGCCCTTAAATACGACCAGAAATAAAAGTCAATACAAACAGTCAATATATAAATTAACTAAGATTACAATTATCACGCGGACATCATACGAAAAACAACAAAACATATGTTCCGTATGTTCGTTTAATTTTTTTCGGGAGACAAAAACATGGAAACTTTCATAATAGTCGGGTTGGGAAATCCGGGCAGAGAATACGCGACAACGAGACATAATGTCGGATGGATTGCTCTCGATTTCATAGCAAAAGAACTCGGAATAAAAATTTCTAAAATAAAATTTAAGGCAACTTACGGGGAAACAATAACAAACGGAAAAAAAATAATCCTTTTAAAACCGCAGACTTTTATGAATTCTTCCGGAATCTCCGTAAAGGCCGCGGCGGAATACTATAAGATCCGACCGCAAAACATAATAGTAATAAGCGATGATATCAATTTGCAGTCAAATAAGATACGAATAAGAAAAAGCGGGAGTGACGGAGGACATAACGGACTCGCTAATATCATATATATGCTCGAATCAAACTCCTTTCCGAGAATAAGGATCGGAGTCTCAGATCGAGAGAATACCGCTATTCCTCTCGCGGATTGGGTGCTCGGAAACCTTTCGGAAGAAGAGCTCTCCGGACTTGCAAAGCGGCTTCCGGACGTATACGGGGCCTCAGTTTTGATAACAGAGGGGAAAATCGATCTGGCGATGAGCAAATATAACGGTTGAGGCGATTTTACATGGAATTATTTGAAGATATCTCAAAACTGGAAGAATTTAAAACGCTTTTGGAAAAGACAAAACGGCAAAAAACCTGTTTTGTCTTCGGTCTTTATACTCAAAAACTATACATCGCTTCTCTTCTCGCGAAAACCGCGAATAAAAAATTGATATTGATAGTGCCGGACGAGGCTGAGGCAAGAAAATATAAATCATTTCTTGACGACTACCTCAAAGAAACATATATATATCCTCCGAAAGACTATAATTTCAGAAACATAGAAACGGTATCCCACTACAACGATAACGCCAGAATAGAAACGCTCGCGAAAATGAAAAATCGCGAGTTTAATTGCGTAATCATTCCCGCGGCCGCTCTTGGAATACTGACAGTTCCCCCATCTGAATATAAAGAGATTATTATAAAAAGCGGAGAAGAAATATCTTTCGACGAAATAGCTTCAAAACTTTCCGAAATGGGATATTCTCACTCCGAAACTGTGGAAGAACCGGGACAATATTGCGTCAGAGGAGGAATTATCGACGTCTTTTCTCACGGTAACGAACTTCCTTACCGTATTGAGTTCTTCGGCAACGAAGTTGATACTATCGCGACTTTCGCGATAGATACTCAAAGAAGAGCCGAAAGACTCGACAGCGCGAAAATAACGCAAGCGAAGGAAAACTCATCGAACGCGGCGGCAAAGATACTGAATGAGATAAAAGATAAAAAAGATAAATATTCAAAAGAAGACTCCGAATTGTTAAAAAACGGAATTCTCCCCTGTCACGACAGATATATACCGGCCCTTTTTGACGCTCAAAATACAATCATAAACTATATATCACAAGATGACATAGTATGTTTTTTGGATTTTAAAAAATGTGAAAACGCGCTGAATTCTTTTGAGTTTCGTATTTCCGAGGAAATAGCTTCTCTCGCGGAAAGCGGAATACCGTTTATCGGCAAAAATTATTTTTTAAAAAAAGAATTGATTTTCTCCGAAATAAAACATCCGTTGATATTCGAAACTCTCCCCTGCTCGATCGAGGCCTTTCGGGAAGATGAAATTATATCTTTTGTCATAGACCCAATAGACAAGACTTCCCCAAACAAGACAGTGGAAAACATAAAAGAATTTCTTGACGACGGATATAAAGTGACAGTGACGGCTCCGGATAAGGAATCGACGGAAAAAATAAAAGCTACGCTTAATTACAACCCGAATCTTTTTTGTATGAAAGCGAATATTCCGTTCGGATATATCATCAAGAAATTAAAAACGGCGCTCTTTGTTTATGTAAATAAAGAGGAACGTGACAGACGGAGAAAAAGACACAAATACGGAGAAAAGATAAATAATATCTTCGATATCCAAAAAGGAGACTATATCGTTCACGAGGATTTCGGTATCGGTCTATACGACGGAGTTTATAAAATCGAAAACCACGGGATTGTAGACGACAGAATAAAAATTGTTTACGCCGGAGGGGATACTTTATATATCCCCTGCGACCAACTCGACAGAATCTCAAAATATGTCGGGGGCGGCGAGGGAATAAAAGTTCGTCTAAACAAAATGGGCGGCGGCGAATGGAAAAAAACAAAAAGCAAAGTAAAGGCCGCGGTCAAGGATATGGCCAATCAACTGATAGAACTTTACGGGCAAAGACTTCGAATAAGAGGACATCAATTTTCGGAAGACACAGAATGGCAAAAAG
>CAJFPG010000032.1 GCA_904398665.1 Candidatus Geddesella stercoravicola
ATGTACTCATATATTTCGCAAATCGCTAAAAA
This sequence comes from Candidatus Geddesella stercoravicola, assembly GCA_904398665.1. Taxonomy (GTDB): domain Bacteria; phylum Bacillota; class Clostridia; order Oscillospirales; family UBA644; genus Geddesella; species Geddesella stercoravicola. The sequence goes on from CAJFPG010000032.1 coordinate 33, forward strand.
AGGGAAACAAGCGTATATAGTATGTCCTATGGTAGAAGAAGGAGAATCAGAGGAGATAAAAGCGGTCGAAAGCTTCGCCGCCGAACTTCAAGAAAACTATCTCCAAGGAATAAGACTCGCCTTTTTGCACGGGAGAATGAAAGGTAAAGAAAAAGACTCAATATTAAAAAAATTCGCGGACAACGAAATCAGCGTACTTGTTTCGACAACGGTTATAGAAGTCGGAATAAACGTTCCGAATGCTGTCGTAATGATAATACAAAACGCCGAAAGATTCGGTCTTTCTCAGCTTCACCAGCTTCGAGGAAGAGTCGGAAGAGGAAAAGAGAAATCATATTGTTTTCTTATCTCCGATTCAAAAAACGAAGAAACCAGAGAAAGAATGAAAGCTTTCTGTAAGACGAACGACGGTTTTGAAATAAGCAGAAAAGATCTCGAAATCAGAGGCCCGGGAGAAATTTTCGGAAAGAGACAACATGGACTTCCGGAATTTAAAATAGCGGATATCGCCAGCGACACGAAACTTATTCGAGAAGTTCAGGAATGTGTCGAAAGGATAATCTCCGACCCTTTGTGGTTCGACAAAGACCAAAACAAGCCCCTGAAAGAAAGAGTCCAAGCTTTTTTCACAAACGCCGATCGCAAAATAAACGGTCTTCAAATTTAAAGACACAAAAAAATATCTTCCGACGAAAACATCCTAAATAAATGGAAAAAAATATCTTTTAGTACGCAAATTGTCAGGCTGACAAAAAAAATAACGCTTTTCGGCTGAAACTCTTTTTTGACAAATAAAAAAACAATATTCCTTTAACAACAGAGTATTGAAAGAACAAGCAATATTTTTCTGCCGATTTTTTTCTGACAAAAAAACAATATTCCTTTGAAAACAGAGTTTCAGAAGAACAACATTTTTCAATTAAGGCTTTTTTTTTAACAGATAAAAAAATCTCTCTCGAAAGATATTGGGAGAACAAAAAAAACGCCGCCTTTCAAAAAATTTCATTCTCAAAACAGTTTTTGTTAGAATGGTGAAAAGATATATAATCCTTTCAACAAAAAGCCCTGTCGGGTTTCCGACAGGGCTTTTTAGCGATTTTAAAAACTTTATATAAATTCTTTGAGATCATACGCTCTCGTATCAGCGGCGTTTCCCTCAAAATCTATCGCGGAGAAACGAACATATATATCGTTTTCAAATCCTTCGAGAACCGCCGAGGTTATAGGCTTTCCATCGGAAGAAGCGACTCGGAACGAATGTCGGTTCCCCGCTCTTAAAAATATCTCCCGTACCGGAGAGGTCTCGATATAATAATTACCGTCCTCGTAATAAAGAGACTTTATTTTAGGACCGGCGGAAACGTAAAGATCTCCTTTTTCCATCGCGGCGACAACACTCTCGTAAGAAAGATCGGGGGCCGCTATATAAGTAAAAGCGCCGAAAGAATCACAAAAATCAAGGTCAGTGGAAGTGTCAAACAGCGGGATATTATGATTATCGTCACCCGCTATCGGGAAAGGACGTTTTCCCTGCCTCAAAAGATCTTCATATAAAGCTATATTATAAAAATCTTTTCCTTCTTTAACGGAACGATAATTACAAACTTCAAAACCATCGTAATTTTCAAGCTGCGAGACGAAAACAAGGCTTTCCCTATTCCAGCCTATATGATTATAGGTAACAAAAAAATTATGCTCTTTCGCTATTTTTATGATTTCGTTTATTCCGTCGACAGAATAGACCCGATTGTAAAATTCTCCGAAATATCTTTTTTCATTCACAAATAAATCCGCGATTTCATCAGGAAAATACCAAAGATAATTTGGGTGAAAACAAACCTGTTTCATATTGTTTTTATCTTTTGATATCAAACACAAATGACAAACCTTAAAAAAACCGTTTTCCTCCGCCGGCTGCTCGATCGATATTTCCGAACCGTTCAGCGCAAGAAAATTCTCATCTGAAAGCTCGTTATGAGTAAACAGAACCTCGTGATCCGTAAACGCGATTATCGAGTATCCTCTTTTCATATATTCCGCTTTCATTTCCTCGGGAGTAAGCTTGCCGTCTGAAAAAGTGCTGTGGGAATGAAGATTCGCTTTATAAAGTTCGCAATTTTCGGGCAGAAGATATTTTCTCATACTCTTTTCCTTTCTTCAAATCTCAATAAAGCCACCTTTCTCTTCTTTAAGAGAAAGAAATCCGATGTTAAAACCAAATAAGACAAAAATACATCTTTTCAGTATAAAATAAAACAATCTCCGATGAAAAAGTTAATTGCCGAAAACGGGGGTTCCCGTTTTCGACAAAACTTCTTCGTTCAATCGACAGAAAAAACTTTTTTCGCGTTTTCGGAAAGCATTTTTCTGCTGTCCTCTTCGGAAAACCCAAGAGAGAAAAAGAAATCAAGCTCGGCATGCGGCGACCACATAGGATAGTCGGTCCCGAACAAAACTTTGTCGACTCCGTAGCGGCGAATGACCTCGACCGCTTTTTTTTCGGAAAGATACGGAATTTTCCCGAGAGCTATCTGCTTTTCAACGGTCGCGAAGCTCGAAGAGGAATCCACATAAAGATTTTCGAAATCGGCAAGCTTTAACGAGGCTTCCTCCCACAAAGACCAGCCTCCCAAATGAGCGCCCACTACCGTAAGTTTGGGAAACGCCTTCAACACCGGAATCAGATTCTCGGGATTCGAATAATGATAGCGAACATCTCCCGTATGCATCAGAATAGGCAGACCCATTTCCTCACAAAGCGCGTACATCTCCCAATGCTCCGGGTCGTCAATTCTGAATTTTTGAATATCCGGATGAAGCTTCACACCGTGGAGTCCGAGTTCCAATATCTGAGAAACATCTTTTTTCATATCAGGACTCTCCGGATGAAGCGTTCCCAAACCCGTCAGTTTACCGCCGCTGTCTTTTACGGTTTGAGCTATAAACTCGTTTATTGAAGCCACTTGTTTCGGCGTGGTCGCCACCGACTGAACGACAAAGGCGGATACCCCCGCCTTCTCGCCCTCCGATATTAGATTCTCGGCGATTCCGGTGCCGAACGCCTCGGTATCGTAAAAAACATCCGTCCCCTTGACCGCCTTGGCGGCAATCTTTTCGGGGTATATATGGCAATGAGCGTCAATTATATAATAATCCCGCCTTCTCATCACGCAGTCTCCACTTCGTTCGCTTTTTGAAGGCCGAGTTTTTCTATCGCGTCCTCCCTCATTTTATATTTGAGTATCTTTCCGGCGACATTCATCGGGAAAGAATCGACAAAATCTATATATTTCGGGACCTTATGACGCGCCATATGAGAATTTATATACTCTTTCATCTCCTCGGCGGTCATCGTCTCCCCGTCTTTGAGGATTATACAAGCCATTATCTCCTCCCCGTACTGTTCGTCGGGGACGCCTATGACCTGAACGTCTTTTACCTTCGGATGAGTATAGATAAACTCCTCGATTTCTTTCGGATAAATATTCTCGCCTCCGCGAATTATCATATCTTTGAGTCTTCCGGTTATACGATAATTTCCCTCGGGAGTTCTGCACGCGAGGTCTCCAGTGTGAAGCCAGCCATCTTTATCTATCGCGGCCGCGGTGGCAAGGGGCATTTTATAATAACCCTTCATTATATTATATCCTCTGGCGACGAACTCTCCGGTAACCTCGTCCGGACAATCCTCGCCCGTTTCAGGATCCACAATTTTACATTCTATTTCGGGAAGAGCGCGCCCTACGGTTGCCACTCTGACCTCAATCGGGTCATCGGCGGAGCTCATCGTGCATCCGGGCGATGATTCGGTTTGTCCGTAAACTATTGTGATTTCCTTCATATTCATCTTATCAATGACGTCTCGCATAACCGAAACCGGACAAGGACTTCCCGCCATAATCCCGGTTCTCATAAAAGAGAAATCTGTCTTCGCGAAATCAGGATGTTCCAACAAAGCTATAAACATAGTCGGAACGCCGTGAAACGCCGTTATATGCTCGTTATTTATACAGGCGAGAGCTGGCTTCGGCGAAAAATACGGCAAAGGAAGCAAGGTCGTGCCGTGAGTCATCGCGGCGGTCATAGCGAGTACCATTCCGAAGCAATGAAACATCGGAACCTGAATCATCATTCTGTCCGCCGTGGAAAGATCCATTCTGTCGCCTATACATTTTCCGTTATTCACCACGTTATAGTGAGTCAGCATAACCCCTTTCGGGAAACCCGTGGTCCCGGAAGTATACTGCATATTACAAACATCGTCTTTATCAACGGCGGCCGCCATACGATATACTTCCTCAACCGGAACCTGAGAAGACCTCTCGACGGCTTCTTCCCATGTCATACAACCGGTCTGCCTGAAACCTATCGTTATGACGTTTCTTAAAAACGGAAGCCGTTTACTGTGAAGAGCTTCCCCTTTTTTCCTATCCCGAAGCTCAGGGCACAATTCCGCGATTATTTCGGAATAGTTAGAATCCCTATATCCCTCGCACAGAATAAGAGTGTGAGTATCAGACTGCTTCAAAAGATACTCGGCCTCATGTATCTTATACGCGGTATTCATCGAGACAAACACCGCTCCTATTTTCGTGACCGCCCAAAACGATATATACCACTGCGGGAGATTGGTCGCCCATACGGCGACATGATGCCCCGCCTTTACTCCGAGAGCGATAAGCGAGCGGGCAAAGGTATCGACATCGTCCCTGAACTCGCTGTACGTGCGGGTATATTCCAAAGTCGTAAATTTAAAAGCGTATTGATCGGGGAACTCCTCCACCATTCTATCAAGAACGTCGGAAAACGTCGCGTCGATAAGCAGCTCTTTTTTCCATACAAAATTCCCGGTACGGGCGTTATTGAAATAAAGAGCTCTCTCGTTTTTCGAAGGATCGTCAAACTGCTTCATAAAGCTGTAAAATTGAGCGAGAATGATTTCTATATCGTCTATCCCCTCGCTCCATTGAGGGTCCCATACGAGAGATATAAAACCGTCAAAATTTACCGAGCGAAGAGCGAGCATAATATCTTTCACCGGAATTTCTCCCTCGCCCGCGAGACAATGCTCTATCCCCGCGTCGGTCCTTTTCCCGTCGCAGAAATGCACATGACGGACATACGCGCCGAGGTTCTCTATTACCTTCTCCGGGGACTCTTTTCCCGTAAAATGAGAGGCCGAAAGCTCCCAAAGCGCTCCGAAATTATCGCTCGCGAAACTGTCCAAAAGCTCACGGAGTTTAGAGGTATCGGAAAAGATACCGGTCGTCGCCATCAAAAGAGAAATCCCCTCTTTTTCCGCTTTCGGCAAGACCTTGGACACAAGGGAAGAAACGGCGGAAAATATCTCGCTTTTCTCTCTCTTCCCGTCTCCGACTCTGAGCCTGACGTAAGGGATATGAAGCTTTACGGCGATCTCGACACAGCGTAAAAGCTCTTTTTCATTCGCCTCAGCCTCCGCCGCGTCCGCGGGATCGCAAAGCGCGTCGATACAGGCTATTGTCAATTTCTTTTCATAGACTCGACGCAGCGTCGCGGCGGCCGCGTAATCGTAGAAAGCCCCGTCTTTATCCCTAAACATCTCGTTATTTATATTATGAAGCTCTACTCCCTCGTAATTCATATCGGCGGCGATATCGCAAAACTCGTCGAAAGTCCGATCGTGCCACCCTTTCGTTGAAAACGCCAATTTCATAATCAGACCTCCTCCTCGTACGCTATCTTATTTACGGCGTTGATATACGCGCGTATGCTCGCGCCGATAATATCGGTCGAGATCCCGTTCCCGGAATAAAGTTTTCCGTCGGAACGCAGTTTTATAAACGCGGAACCCATCGCTTCTTTTCCCTCTGTGACCGCTTGGATTTGAAAATCGTCAAGCTCGAAATGTCTTCCGATAAGTTGTTCCAAAGCCAAAAACGCGGCGTCAATCGGACCGTCGCCCATACTGATTCCCTGAATGGTCTCGCCGTTTTTGGTCAACGTTATCTGGGCGCTCGAAGCGAGAACGTTGCCTGTGTTCACAATATAATTACAAAGCTGATATGTGGCGGGAACCTGCAAAGCGACACTCGCGACTATCGCTTCAAGCTCTTTCGTCCCGACATCCTTTTTCGCGGCTACCCGCAAAAATTCCTCATAAACAGCGTCGTTGTCCTCGTCCGAAAGGCTGTAACCGAGTTCGGATACCGCGGAGATAACGGCGTCCTTACCGTCGTGAATATCGAAATGGAAATCCGAATCGGAAGATTTTGAAAGAGACAAAGGAGACTTTTCTCTCTTCGCGTTTTCCGCGATCCATTCAATCTGACGGACGATACGATGAAGCTCGGTCGTTTTTATTCTGAAATCAAAACCGTAATGATTTCCGCAATTTTTCACCATCTGAGAAAACGTATCAAGAGGAACTTCTTCCCCGCCTACCGAGGTCTTTACCTCGTCGGCGCCCTTTCTCACGGCGAGAATGGCGCTCGCCGTCGCCATACCGTTTTTATTGTTGCACGACACTCCGACACGAATGTTGAATTTTTCCATAATTTCCGATACAAAAGCGGCGAACTCGTCGGGAAGAGTCTCCGACGCGCTGTCGCAAACAGAAATGGAAGACGCCCCGGCGTCCAAGGCTGCCTTTATCGCTTCTTCAAGGAAACCGTCCTCGGCGCGAGTGGCGTCCGACGCGCAGAACTCGACGTCGCCGCATTTTTCTTTCGCGAGAGAGACGGCCTCGGAAATCCACGATAGTAGTTTCGGAGCCTTTTTATGGCATATATATTCCATCCCGACGGGGGATACCGGCAGTTCGATACGGATTCTCGGATTAGCTGCCGCGGTAAGCGATAGAGCCGCGTTCTCAATACTTTCGGTAGTAAGCCCGGCGGCTACGGAAAGGACTCTTTCCTTCGCGAAAGACGAAATAGTGCGAACAAGTAAAATATCCGTCTTGCTGTTTTCTATCGCCGGAAGTTCTATGACATCGACGTTCAGTTTATCGAGCTGACGCGCGATCTCTATCTTTTCTTTAAAGCTGAATGTCATATTCTCTCTGCAAAGAGTTCTGTCGGCAATTTTCATCTGTTCATTTCCTTTCTGTTTCCGAAAAAATCGAAACGATCACTTTATCTCATACGTCCAGCCGTAAGTATCCGGCATCGTCCCCCACTGTATTCCGGTGAGAGTATCGTAAAGTTCCTGTGTTACTTTTCCGATTTTTCCGTTATTTATTATACATTTTTTATCTTTGTAGCACAGTTCTCCGATAGGAGAAACGACGGCGGCGGTGCCGCAGCCCCACGCCTCTTCAAGCGTCCCGTCCTCCATCGCTTTTTCAAGCTCTTCGAGACTGAGAAGTCTTTCGTTTACGGTATAACCCTGATTTTTCAAGACTTCTATGCAAGATTTTCTCGTAATTCCCGGCAATATCGAACCGGTCAGCTTCGGGGTTACTATCTCGTCGCCTATTTTGAACATAACGTTCATGGCCCCGACTTCCTCGATATATTTTCTCTCGACGCCGTCAAGCCACAAGACCTGAGAATATCCTTTCTTTTCGGCCCTCTCTCCGGCTCTGGTAGAAGCGGCGTAGTTTCCTCCGCACTTCGCGTAACCGGTACCGCCGCGAACCGCTCTCACGTCCTCGTCCTCAATCATTATTCTGACGGGATTTATCCCCTCTTTATAATAACTTCCGACAGGGGACGCGATTATAACATACCTCGCGTTCTTTATCGAATGAAGCCCGAGAGTCTCGTCATTTCCAAACATAAACGGACGGAGATATAAAGAAGTTCCGGGAGAAGAGGGAGTCCAATCCTGCTCGCATTTCACAAACTCAATAAGCATCTGCAAAGAATCTTCCTCGGGTATCTGCGGAAGGCAAAGCCTCTCGGCGGAATTGTTCAGCCTCCTCACGTTTTCCATCGGTCTGAAAAGCTGAACCTTTCCGTCCGAACGTCTGTACGCTTTCAGCCCCTCGAAGATCTCGGTCCCGTAATGAAGGACCGTAGACGCGGGATGGATAGACAAATTCTCAAAAGGCACTATTCTCGTGTTATGCCACCCTTCGTCCTCGTTATAATCGGATATCAGCATATGATCCGTAAAATATTTTCCGAAACCGAGTTCCGAATCGTTCGGTTTTGTTTTTGGGGAAGCAGTTTTCGTTATCGTTATTTTCATTTTGATTCACGTTCCCTTCAATAATTTTCCAATAATTTTCAATATTTCAAATATTTCAAACGGCGTCACAGAGAGGCGCCGAGAGAGATCGCCCTGCGGTTTACATCCTTCATATCGGCGTGTTTCGCGGAAATAACCTTCCCGAGAGCCGCCTCGACGGCGTCCGGCTGAGACTCATCAAGCTCTTTCAATATTTTGCCTATAATTATCATATTTGCGAGAGTCGGAAACCCGTTTTCTCCCGCCAAACGAGTCGCGGGAATCTCGTAAACCGTGACGTCGTCACGTTTAACCTTTCTTTCTATAAGCGAGGAATCGAGAAATATCATGCCTCCCGGAACGACCGCCTCCTCATAACGGTCGAGAGACGGGAGATTCATCGCGATAAGAATATCTGGTTTGGAAACGATCGGAGAACCGACCGGGGAATCGCCTATAATAACGCTGCAGCTGGCGGTGCCTCCTCTCATTTCCGGGCCGTAAGAGGGCAGCCAACTGACGTTTTTCCCCTCCGTAAGACCCTTGTAGGCCATAAATTTCCCGGCGAAGAGAATTCCCTGACCGCCGAATCCCGAGAATAAAAATTGTCTCGTGCTCATTTTTCTTCCTCCTTCTTCGCCGATCTGTCTTTATAAACCCCGAGAGGATAATACGGTATCATCTTCTCGTCTATCCATTTCAACGCTTCCTGCGGCGTCATTCCCCAGTTGGTCGGACAAGAAGACAAAACTTCTATAAGAGAAAAGCCCTTTCCGTCGATCTGGTTCTGAAACGCTTTTTTAATCGCTTTTTTCGCGTTATTAACGGCTTTAACACTGTTCACTGTCACTCTTTCAAGATATTCGGGGCCTTCGAGCTCCGAGAGCATTTCGCAAACCTTCACGGGATATCCGCAAAGTTTGACGTCTCTTCCGTAAGGCGAAGTCTGAGTCACCTGTCCGGGAAGAGAAGTGGGAGCCATCTGACCTCCGGTCATTCCGTAAATCGCGTTATTGATAAATATGACTGTTATATTCTCATTTCTCGCGGCCGCGTGTACCGTTTCGGCGGTTCCGATAGAAGCGAGGTCCCCGTCGCCCTGATAAGTAAAAACAATATTTTCGGGATTCGCGCGTTTCACGCCGGTCGCCACTGCGGGAGCTCTTCCGTGAGCCGCTTCTATCATATCGCAGTTAAAATAATCATACGCCATAACGGCGCATCCGACAGGGGCTATCCCTATCGTTTTCCCCTCTATCCCGAGTTCGTCCATAGCTTCCGCGACAAGGCGGTGAACTATGCCGTGAGTACAGCCGGGACAATAGTGAAAAGGAACGTCTATAAGAGATTTGGGTCTGTCAAATACTACCATTATTCTACACCTCCGTTTTCCGCGGCGTTCTTAATACATTCGAACACCTCGTCGGGAGACGGTATCACGCCGCCGACGCGGTTACACAAAATTACCGGAACTTTACAATCGGTCGACAAACGAACGTCTTCGATCATCTGTCCCATAGAAAGCTCGACTGATATGAACGTTTTTACGGTTTTCAGCGCCTTTTTGAAAGGAGCCGACGGGAAAGGCCACAAAGTTACGGGACGTATCATACCGACTTTTATGCCGATTTTTCTCGCCTCGTCTATGGCGTTTCTGGAAACGCGGGAAGCTATTCCGAAAGCCGCTATGCAGATTTCGGCGTCATCTGTCAGATACTCCTCGTACAGTGCCTCGCTTTCCTCTATTTTCTTATATCTGTCATAACGTTCAAAATTGTAACGTTCAAGTTCGTCGGGAGTAAGAAAGAGAGAATTTATAATGTTGTGTTTTCTCTTCATCTTCGTCCCGGTGGTAGCCCACGGTTTTTCGGGAGCGGGAGCGACTTCAAGGTCGAGAGAGACCGGCTCCATCATCTGCCCCATAGTTCCGTCGGCAAGAATCATTGAGGTCATACGGTATTTATCCGCGAGCTCAAAACCTTTTACCGTAAGCTCCGCCATTTCCTGAACAGAAGAAGGAGCCAAAACTATCATTCTATAATCTCCGTGTCCCCCGCCCCTGGTGGCCTGAAAATAATCTGACTGACTCGGTTGAATACCTCCGAGTCCCGGGCCTCCTCTCTGTACGTTTACGACGAGAGCCGGAAGATCCGCGCCCGCCAGATAAGAAAGACCTTCGCTTTTAAGCGATATCCCGGGGCTTGAAGAGGAAGTCATAACGCGGCGACCCGCGGAAGCGACTCCGTAAACCATATTTATCGCGGCGATTTCGCTTTCCGCTTGCAGGAAAGTTCCGCCGATCTTCGGCATCTTTTTAGCCATATAAGCGGCAATCTCTGTCTGCGGCGTTATCGGATACCCAAAATAATGCCGACATCCGGCGATAATAGCCGCCTCGGCGATCGCCTCATTACCTTTCATCAATACTTTATCCGCCATTTTCTCTCACCTCTCTACCTTAATACAGCAATCCGGACACATCGTCGCGCAGAAAGCGCAGCCTATACAGGCGTCTTCGTTGACCGCCGTCACGGGATGATGCCCTTTTTTATTTATTTGGTCGGTCGCGAGCGCGAGGACCTTCTTCGGACATACGCTCACGCAAAGGCCGCATCCCTTGCAGAGATCGGTCCTGAAAGTTAATTTCGCCATAATTCCTTCTCCTTTTACTATTGATTATCGCCCTGCGGCGTAAAAATATATCTCTGTAAATCTAACGGGAACAAATTCTCTATCTTCGGCGAAAGCCGCTCAAACAAACTCTTTTCCACCGTAGTCATAAAGATTGGAAGACCGGAAAGCTCCGAGACATTCTCGGCGTAACTCACGGAAGATAGAACGTCTGCCTCCGTCGTTTCCGCCCCGAGGTTAGAATTGTTGACAAGCCCGGTAAATTTTATTTTACCCGCCGTCTCTATTTCCCTCATAACCTCTATCGTGGACTCGGCGTCTCTGGTAAGAGGACGAAAACAATTTACGACCATCAGCATCTCATAATCGTTCTCGGCCGTAATCGCGGGAGCAAGTCTGCCGAGAACCAAAGCTCCCCGGTCGTCGCCTCCGATATCGAGAACGACTTTCAAAGTTCTGTCGTCGGTAACGGCGTACATCTCTTGGGGAAGCGCCGGGATATCGAGATTTGTATTCGCGTATTCCGAACATATAAGCCTGATACCGAGTTTTTTAAATTCTTCGACGCTGTCTTTCGCCCTGAAATACGGATTTACAATATCGAGATCCGCTATCGCAACATTGCCGCCCTGTTTTTTCAATTCAGCGGCGATATTCACCGCTATATTTGTCTTGCCGCTCCCGTAATGTCCGCACAATAAAGTCAATCGCTTTAATTCTCTCATTTTACCTCCGTTATTGAGCCGCCGTAAAGCGTTAGAGCTTATTTCTCTGTATTTTTCCGCTCGTCGTCTTCGGCAGACTTTCTCTGAACACAACTATTCGGGGATATTTATAAGGAGCCGTTTTCTCCTTGACGTAGCGCTGTATCTCTTTTTTCAATTCCTCACTCGGCTCGGCGTCTTTTACCAAAACGACGCTCGCCTTGACGACCTGCCCCCTGACCTCGTCGGGAGCCGGCGAGACCGCGCACTCCAAGACATACGGCAACTCCATAATAACGCTCTCTATCTCAAAAGGCCCTATACGGTAACCCGAAGACTTTATGACGTCGTCCGCCCTACCGACATACCAATAAAACCCGTCCTCGTCCATCCACGCC
>CAJFPG010000033.1 GCA_904398665.1 Candidatus Geddesella stercoravicola
ATCACTCTTTGCTTCGATTTAAAAAAACATAAACCCGCCTGACCGTGATTTACAGCGCGATAATTTTCAAAACCGGGGTAAACCAGGTTGGGTAAAATCGCTCCCTTACTTTGCGCTTCCAACGTCCCGAGACACGGGGAGGCCTGCGAACCTATAAAGGAAACTGAAATCCCATTAGTGAAAGTGTAGGTTTTTTATATCGCGAAAACACGAATCCGGCAGGTTTAGATATCTATTTCGTGCTATGCTTATATTTTAGAGTTATTTACTCTATTTCTATTTCAAAATCTCCGTCGTTTTCGTTTAACTTTTTTTGAAGCAAATTTAAAACTTCGTTAAATTCTTTTTCATTGTCGATAGTGTTAAAATAATCCTCACCGTTGTCGTCGGTGTCCGCTCTGAGGACTATAAACTCACACTCTTCGTTATCGATTTGTTCCGCTTCTATTAACGCTATATACATTTTATTATTATATTCGACTCCGTCTACGATTATATAGTCGTTTTCTTCTCCGCTATCGTCGTATAGAGTTATTATATCGTCTCTTTCCTCGCGGTTGCAATCACAGTCGTGTTGGCAGTTATCGCCGCAGTCGTGGAAATCATGGCAGCACGTGTTTTCCATTATACAATATCCTTTCGTCTGTTATTATTCGCTGATTTGGCTTGATTTTAAGCAATTTGATATTATTGATTATCACATAGTTATTATAATCTATTTTTCTCTATATGTCAACACAAAAAAGCATTTTTTACCGATTTTATTTTTATAATTTTAATAAAATAATTTTTGATCTTGAAGTACCGGTAAATACTTTGTTTAAGATTTTTATGAAACTCGGCTTTGAATATTTTTATATTTTATATATTTTAATATTTAAATTTATGGAGTATAAAATTCAGTGACATATCGAAAAACAATAGAGTCTCCATCTTGAAGCTGATAATTTCCCGCTCCACGATCCGCAAATTCTCCGTTCACAAGATATATCCATCCTGACGAAGGTCCGTCATCGAATTCGTTGAGACCGAAAATCCCCGAAATATATACGGAGCCGCCGAATCCTCCGTATTTTAATTCCGTTTCGCTCTCTTCGCAATATTTTTTCAGAATGTCGAAAGGCGTGTCGTTTTCGAGAGCGGTAAGCTCTGTCTCCGCTAAAATCTCGGTCTCTGTCTCTATTTTAAGAGAAACAGAAATCTTGTCTCCTTTTTCTTTGGCGCAGGAAGAAAAAATGATAATTAAGCAGAAGATCGCCGTACAAAATACAATTATGTTACTCTTTGCGTTTGTCGGAGTCCTCCGTATCGTTTGCTCTGACTTTCGTATCATTGTCTTTTTCATTTTCTCCTTCTTCACTTTCCGAAAACGTTTTTACGTTTGAAAATTTTTCCTCAGACTCTTTTTTTGATTCCTCCAAGGTCTTCGAGCGAGGTTTGCGTTTGAAAATAAATATCCAGAGACCTATCGAGCATACGACGAGAACCGCGTATGCGATAAGGAGGGGATACATTTGACTGAAATCCAATCCGGAAGAGGAGAATTGTATTCCGTTTATGAGCGCGTTGAAAGGCGTGACTGTATATCTTACCGCTTCGAGAGCCCTGAAAGCCGCTTTTGTCGCGTCAGCCTCGGAATCTCCTTCCTCTGACGATGGAAATCCTCCGTCGTTATTTTGACGCGAAAGAAGCTTGTCTATGATTTTTTGCATCGCTTCGGTGGTTTGTCCGTAATTCGCGTCGGTAAGTCCCATGAGAGCGAGGGATAATTCCAAAGTGTCGTCGCTGTCCGAGAAAGACTCCAAATAGCTTATAAGCTTGTTCAGCGCGGAGTTTGTCTCCTCGGAATCCTTGTATTGCCATAATACGGCGGCGGCGTCAGCAGATGTCTCTAAATTTCCGATTTCCCCGTTTTCCGATTGATTCGCGACCAAATAATTTACGGCGGCAATATCGTCAAATGTGTTGTCTCCGTAAGTTCCGGCTTCTTTTCCGACCGATTTCAACGCCGCCAGAGAGTATATCGTCGCTTTTATATTCCCGAAAGAACCGTCGTCCTGTTGCGAGGAGGCGAGAATGTCTCCGTAATCCTCCGCAGAGTCCTCAGATACGGAGATACTTTGTCCGAATGTCCTTCTCAGCAGAATATATTCCGCGAGAGTCTGCGGGTTTTCTGTATCCGGTTCTACGGAGTAAATTTGAGTAATCTCGGTTATCAAATTTGCTTCCGCGAAAGATATGGTGTCTTGGAAAGTCTCGGCGTTCGTGATATTTGCTTCTATGTATTGTTTCGCGGATACAATGCTTGTTTCAAGGTCTGTCGTATCCGCTGAGATCGGAGATGAAAAGACTATCGACGTAATTACGACGGCAATAAATATCGCGGTGATTTTTTTTATATTCATTTTGTTCCCCTTTGCTTAAATTTCTCCCGAGGCGGCGGCAATTAAGGAAAGCGCCGTCAACGGAACTGTTTCGGCTCTCAGGATTCTTTTTCCCAGAGAAATTATCGGAAGACGTTCTGATGCTTTGTTTACTTCTTTTAAAGAAAAGCCTCCTTCGGGACCTACGGTGAAAGAAAAAAATTTTGAGAGCTTATTTTCCGATAAATAGCTTGACAGAAGAGGTTTTCCGAGAGCGAACGCTTTTTCATAGAAAAATATCCCGTTTTTCTCGGCGGCGGCGGTCGGCATATCGTTAAAATCGATAAAATCCGTTATTTCAGGGATAGTTTCTCTTTCGCACTGCATAGCCGCCTGGCGGGCAATCTTTTCGAATCTGTCTTTTTTTTGGGCTTTCTTTTTGTCGTCGAGTTTTACGACACAATTTTCGGAAGAGAAAAAAGTTATTCTGTCTATACCGAGCTCAGTGGCTTTTTGAATAACGAACTCATTTTTATCTCCTTTTAGAAACGCCTGAAAAAGAGTTATTTCCGTTTTCCTTTTTTCTATGGGGATTTTTTTCCCTATTTTTATAAAAAGACCGTCTTTTTTTACGGATCCTATTTCGGCCTCGTATATAAAAGCTTTTCCGTCTCCGCAAATAACTTTATCTTTCGGTTGAGGGCGGAGGGCGAAAAGATGTCTGGCGTCGTCCCCTTCGATAAATATTTCGGAATCTTCCTCCGACTGTGGCACAAATATTCTCATATATCTCTCCGATTTTTAAAGCTGCCGGAACTGTTAAAACGCCCAATTCCCATCTTTGAAAATTTGCGCCTTTTTTCCGTCTTCCGTTTCCGCGGTAATAGAAAGATCTTTCGTTCCTATCATGAAATCTTCATGAAGCATCGAGTCGTTTACGCCGAGAGCGTGAAGTTCCTCTTTCGTGTAATTTTCATAATTTTCAATACAGTTTGTGAACCCTCTTCCCAAGGCGAGATGACAAGCCGCGTTCTCGTCAAAAAGAGTGTTGTAAAAAAGCAGCCCGCTGTTTCTTATGGGAGAGTCGTACGGTACCAGAGCGCATTCTCCTAAATATCCGGAGCCCTCGTCCGCGGTTATCAGCTGTCTTAAAAGTTCCTCATTTTGTTCGGCGTGAACTTCGATCGCTTTTCCTTCGGAGAAGCGAATGGAGAAATTATCTATCAACTGTCCTCGGTAAGAAAGAGGCTTTGAAGAAAATACTATTCCCTCCGCCATTCCCTTCATCGGAGTTGTAAAACATTCCTCGGAAGGGATATTGGGATTGAAATAATTTCCCAAAAGCGAATATTCTCCGCCTCCCATAAATTTAGCTTGCGGGATCATGCCGACGCGAAGATCCGTTCCATTAGACGCTTTATAGACGAGCGTTTTGATTTTGAGCGAATTTAAATATTTGCATCTCTCTTCGAGGTCCCGATTATGTTCTTCCCATTCTTTTATCGGGTCGTCCGAAACACAGCGAGACGTCGTAAGAATTGCCTCCCACAATTTTTCGACGGCGACCGACGGTCGGTCGTTGGGAAATATTTTCTTCGCCCACGCTTTTCCCGGGACAGCCGCGATACACCATTGGTATTTATTATCCATCTCGTCTCTGAACGGTTTAATTACTTTAAATCTTTCCTGCATGGCTTTTCCGTATTTTTCTTGATTCATTCCTTTAAGCCCGTCCGGATCTTCCGACAAAAGATATATCATACAGGGTAAAGTTTTTGTTCTATGGCGGAGTTTCTCAACTTCCCAATCCTCGACAGACGCGAGGACGGAAGCCTTTCTGTATTTTGTGTGGAGTTTTTGTATAGGGTTATAAGAAAATTCAACGCTGACTTTTCTTGCTCCCGCTCTGTAACATTCCTCGACTACCATATACACGAAATCCGGCTGGTCTGTTTCCGCCTGAATAATAACGTCTTGTCCTTTTTGTATTTTTACCCCGGTATCGGCGATAAGTTTAGCGTATTTTCTTAAACGTGTTTTATTCATAATAAATATCACCTTTCATAATAAATAAATTAACGATAAATTTATAAATGATTCTTAATTTTGCTGTTTGTCAAAGCGTTCGTAAAATTGAGATAAGATAAAAAAATAATCAATAAATAAAAGATAATCTTAGAGAAAAAAAACAATAATTGTCAATTGTCTTTTATAAAATTTTATCAGAATAAACCGTATTTGTCAATAGAATAGGGAGCTTTGCCTAATTAACTATATAAGTTTGGCTGTGTAATTATATAATATTCATTAGAAATAGACAGATGAAAAATAAAAGTAAAAATAAAAAAGGGGATAGGAAAAAATTAGAGAAAAAGAGAGAATATAAGATGTAATAAAAACTGAATAATGAATGATAAATAATGAATGATAAATGATAAATGATAAATAATGAATGATAAATGATAAATGATAAATAATGAATAATGAAAATAAATGAATAATAATAAAAATAAATGAAAACTAAGAATTTTATC
>CAJFPG010000034.1 GCA_904398665.1 Candidatus Geddesella stercoravicola
ATTTTGAGGTTAAGACTGTTTTGAAAAGAGGAAAAGTTGTTTTCGATAACGGACGAGTTACCGAGTTTTCTTCTCCTATAATAGACGGCAGGCTGAGAGAAAAGGCGGAAAATTCTTTTTGTATGAGAGCGCTTTTTGCCGATGATTTTAAAAATAACTCGCCTCTTGGAATTATTGGGCTTGTTAAAGGGGAAATAATTTCGGAAAATCTCGGTAAGGCTGAAAATATTGACGTTTCTGAGGATATTCTTAAAGTCGCCGTCGTTGAGCGTCATAAAAACACAGGGCATATCGGCGTCGGGTTTATAAAGGGATACGGATTGAAGAGGGGAAGCGTCGCGACTTCTATTTCTCATGATTCCCATAATATAATTGTCGTCGGCGAGAATGAGGAAGATATGGCTTTCGCCGTAAATAAAGTGAAAGAGCAAAGAGGAGGAATAGCAGTGGTCGACAACGGGAGAGTTTTGGCCTCTCTTCCGCTTGAAATCGCCGGTCTTATGACAAATAAACCTCTTTTAGAAACAAATTCTCTTCTTGAAAATGCAAAAACGGCGGCTGAGAAACTCGGGGTGTCGAAAGGGGTAGATCCTTTTATGACATTGTCCTTTATGAGCCTTACCGTAATCCCTGAGTACAGAATAACCACAAAAGGCGTGTTTGATGTCTCGTCTCGAAAATATGTGAACTGATTTTTTGTTTTTTAGCATATTGTTTTTTTATTGTTGTGCATTATTTATTTTTTGCTATGATTTTTTAATAATGATGTTTTCCTATTATGATTTTTTATATCTTTTTATGTAATAATATTTTTGAGATATTTTTTAATATAGTTTTATAGTTTTTGTATTTATATGATTAGTTTTAAATTTTCAACATTATGGTTATTTAAAAATAAAAACCTCGCTTAATTTAGAGCGTTGTTTTAAGAAAACAGAGAGGGACGGCTGTATGTCGTCCCTCAAAAAATTTCTTATCTCACCGCCCTTTTAAGAGGGGCTTTTATTTTTGCTATGATAATTTTTTTGTATTCGCGTAGCTTTTGATTTTCTATACGGTTATATTGAGATTATCCACATTCAGAGTTTGAGAATATTTGAAATAGATAAATTATTATTTGAAATGAAAATTGTAAGAACTCGTTGTTTCTTTATAAATTTTATTTATATTTTATGATTCCATTTGCCTTGAAAGCAGTTGAGCTGCTGTGGAGATTAGTTTCGTATCTACTTCACTCGGTTCGGCCCCGGTGTCGTTTATCAGCATTATCATCGCTCCGATTATGTCTCCCTCGACGGAAATCGGGAAAACTATTCCGGCGTAACAATCGGCGTCACTTTCTTGCCTTGAAACGATTTCAATGCGTTTGTCTCCTATTTTGTAGACGTACGGAGTTCTGGCGTTTATGACGTCTTCAAGAGTTTTTGAGATTTTTTTATTCATAAGCTCTCGTTTATAGCTGCCCGCCGCCGCGATAACGGTGTCTTTATCGACTACCGCTACTGTGTTTCCCGTAGCTTTGTGGACAGTTTCGCAATATATCATAACGTCTTCTGAAAATTCTCCTATGGGAGAGTATTTTTTAAATATTACTTCTCCGTCCTTATCTGTATAGATTTCCAGGGACGCGCCTTCGCGAAGTCTCATTGTTCTTCTTATTTCTTTCGGAATAACGACTCTTCCGAGATCGTCGATTCTTCGAACTATTCCCGTAGCTTTCATATATATAACTCCTTTTTTACTTAATTTGCCTTATTAGTTTGTGCAGCTTATTCAGTATTATTCTCTTTTTTTCTCTTTTATGGCTTAATATTATATTGCTTATAGTTATAGTTTACAAACCGTCGATATAAAACTTTTTATGAAAAAAAATAAATTCTCTTGCATTATTGAAAAAAATATGATATAATGCAAAAAGATTTGGGATTTTTTATCGCCGCGGCGATTATTCGAAAAATAATTATAAAACTATTAAGAGGGAGTAGCTTGCGAGAAACTCGTTATAACAGGCGTCATTACGGTTAAAACCCGCCTTTATATTAAAAAGCGAGACTCTTACTGTTCATATGCAGTAAGGAGTCTTTTTTGTTATAAAACGATCTCGCGGCAAAAAGAAATTGACGAAAAACAAATTTCCAGAGCAGGTTTTTCGAAATATTCGGAGGGAGGAAAGGCATGGAGATTTTATACGAAAACTTTTTTTATTTTGACTGGAAAATGCTTGTAATGTGGATCATAGGCGGGATATTAATTTATCTTGCGATAAAAAAAGATATGGAGCCGACGCTTCTTTTACCGATAGGTTTCGGCGCTATTTTGGTGAATCTGCCTTTGTCCGGAGCGGTCGATCAGGTTGTTAACGGAGAAACGGAAAGGGGAGCTTTAAGCGTTCTTTTTGACGCCGGTATCGCCAATGAGCTTTTTCCGCTTATTTTGTTTATAGGCATCGGGGCGATGATAGATTTCGGTCCGCTGTTGTCAAATCCCAAACTTATGATTTTCGGCGCCGCGGCGCAGTTCGGCATATTTTTTACTCTTTGTATGGCGTCGATGTTTTTCCCGATAAACGACGCCGCTTCGATCGCGATAATAGGAGCCGCCGACGGCCCGACCTCGATAGTTGTGGCTCAGAAACTCGGATCAGATTATCTCGGGGCCATAATGGTCGCCGCTTATTCGTATATGGCGCTTGTCCCGATAGTACAGCCGCCGGTAATAAAATTGCTGACTACCAAAAAAGAGCGTCGTATCCGTATGGATTACAAACAAAAAGAAGTAAAAAAGAGCACAAAAATCCTTTTCCCGATTATAATAACGGTTGTTGCGGGTTTTGTCGCTCCTGCGTCAGTGTCTTTGGTTGGATTTTTGATGTTCGGAAATCTTATACGCGAATGCGGCGTTTTGAATTCTCTTTCCGAGACGGCTCAAAAAGTTCTCGCGAATCTGGTTACTATTTTCCTCGGTATAACGATAGCTTCGAGAATGCAGGCGGATCAGTTTTTAAGAGGAGAGACCCTTCTTATTCTCGGACTCGGTCTGGTGGCGTTTATTTTCGACACCGCGGGAGGAGTGCTGTTCGCGAAGTTTATTAACCTTTTCCTCAAAAAAGATAAAAAGATAAATCCGATGATCGGAGCCGCGGGAATCTCCGCATTCCCAATGTCGGGCCGTATAGTTCATAAGATGGGACTGGATGAGGATCCTCAGAATTTCTTGTTGATGCATTCGATAGGTGTCAACGTTTCCGGTCAAATAGCGTCGGTAATCGCCGGCGGGCTTATACTCAATTTCTTTATGTAATATAAAAGGGAGTGTTATTTATGAGTTTTAATCCGGGAGCTTTTGTGGATAATCTTTATTATATGGGAGTGGGGATGCTCGGCATTTTAATTGTTATGGCCGTTATTATAGCTATCACTTCTTTATTGAATTTCGTATCTTCTAAAGCTGAAAAGAAACGAGAAAAAAATAATAAATGACTATATGTTTATTATAGTGAATTATAATTTTATATTTTAATATCAGAAACAACATGGAAGATTTTTTGTTTTCTATATTAGCTTTAATTTTCATATAGTTTTATAAATTTTGATAAAATTTTGTATGAAGCGATTTTTGCGTTAAGATTATTCGTTAAGGTAATTATTGTAAAGTGTTGAATAAATCAAGAGAAAAATTATAATTATATTTTAACAAATGTTTAGCTTAGCAAAATATTAGCGTATTGATAAAAAATAAATAACCGTTTTTTAGTAACGGTTATTTATTTTTATTTTATAGGTGTTGGAAGCTGATTTTTTTTGTAATGCTATTGTCCGTAATCAACAATTGTTATTAATATTGAAATTATTATAAAGTTTTTATTTATAATTATTTTTTTATTTATAATTATTAATCATAATTTATTTCATGACCAAAAGAGTTTTGACTTTATTTCCTTTTTTTGCTTCTTCTATTGCTTCATTGATTTCTTCTATTGGGTATTTTATACTGAGATTTGATATTAACGGATATAAATCTTGATTGTTTTTTAAAAATTCAAGATATTTTTTTACATCGTTTACGGAATATTGAGAGGAGCCTATAATATGAAGCGCTTTAAAAGTTATCAGTTGCGGTTGTATCTCAATTCCGTTAGAGTTGCTGTATTGTCCGGGAATCAAATATACACCTC
>CAJFPG010000035.1 GCA_904398665.1 Candidatus Geddesella stercoravicola
ACGTCGGTAAACAGCGCCGAAACAGCGGTTTCGTCAAAGGAGATTGACAGCTTTATTGAGGGAATCGCGCGCGGGGAGAAGGAGGCGTTTGAGGCTCTTTATAATTCCGCGAGAGTTTCGGTTTACGCTTTCGCTCTTTCTTTCTTAAAAAATTCTTATGACGCGGAAGACGTTCTTCACGATTGTTTTGTCAGCGTTTGGTCTTCCGCCACGGCATATCGTTCATCTGGAAAGCCTTTGGCTTGGATATTGACGATAACGAAAAATCTGTGTCTTATGAAAATAAGAGAAAGAAGCAAGACAAGCGACATCTCGGAAGAGGAGATGGAAAGGAGTTTAGGTTCTTTTGACAATGCTTCTTTTGAGGATAAGATTATCGTAGAGGCGTGTATGAAAATTCTTTCGGACGAAGAAAGGCAGATTGTCACTCTTCACGCCGTTTCCGGTTTTAAGCACAGGGAAATAGCAGGATTTTTAGATATTCCGTTGCCCACGGTGCTTTCCAGGTATAACAGAGCTTTAAAAAAATTGAGAAAGTATTTGACGGAGGAGCGTGAAAACGATGAAGAACAACATTGAGAAAAAGGTGAAAGAGGCTTTTGTGAATATTACCCCCGATTCTTTCGATTCCGTTTACTCCGACTGCGGCGGAAACAACGAGAAAGGTAATATGGTGTTTATGAATCAAAAAAGCATAAATGTAAGATTGAGAAGTATAATTTCGATAGCGGCAGCTTTGATAATAGTATTGTCGGGGATTATAGGATTCAGAATATATAAGGTAAATTACGACGTGGCTTCGACTGTTTCTCTTGACGTAAATCCCAGTATAGAAATACAAGTCAACGAGAAAAACAGAGTTTTGGATGTAGTTCCTATGAACGAAGACGGGAAAACGATAATCGGAGAGATGGATTTTCGCGGAAACGGACTTGACGTCACTGTGAACGCTCTTATCGGTTCTATGTTGAAAAACGGCTTTATCAGTGAAATTTCCAACTCGATACTTGTCAGTGTGGACAGTGACGACCCTGAAAAGAGCGTTTCTTTGAGAGAGATGCTCGCGGCGGAGATAGAAAATCTTTTGAGCACTTCGACTTTCAGCGGAGCGGTGCTTACCCAGGGAGTGACTCAAACAGAAGAACTCCAAAAATTGGCGGAGGAATATGGAATAACTTTGGGCAAAGCTCAGCTTATAAATCAGATAATAACTCAAAATACTAAATATACTTTTGAGGATCTTGCTTCCCTGACGATAAATGAGCTGAATCTTATCAGCGAAACGGGAAATCTTAATCTTGAAAACGTCACTTCTACCGGAACAGCGAGCGACAAACAGTATATAGGAGAGGCGAAAGCTAAAGAGATAGCGTTGAATCACGCGGGAGTCGATTCTGCTTCTGTTGTGAATTACGAATGGGAGATGGATTACGAGAACGGAGTCATGACTTATGAGATAGAATTTTACAACGGAGGCTATGAATACGATTACGAACTCAACGCCGTGACAGGAGAAATCCTGAAATCTCATCGTGAGATTGATGATGATATGCCGGGAGGAAACGGCAACGGAAATACCAATCAGAATCAGAACGGTAACGGCGGTTCAAATCAGAACGCTAACGGGAATCAAGCCGGAACCGCTCAAAACAACAATCAGAGCGGCGCTTCTCAAAACATCGGGTCCTCGTCCTCATCTTCTTCCTCGTATATAAGCGAGGCGAGCGCGAAAGCGGCGGCGCTTTCTCACGCCGGGGTTTCGGAAAGTAATCTTGCCCGGTATGAGTGCGATTTTGACAGAGACGACGGGAGAACGGTTTACGAGATAGAATTTTGCTCCAGCGGTTATGAATACGATTATGAAATTGACGCTTCTTCCGGTTCCGTGATAAAATATAACAGCGAGAGATGCGACGATCATCGTTCGCAAGGTTCGGGCGGCTCCGGAAATCAGCAGCAAAATCAGGGGCAAACGCAAGTTATCGGTGAAAGCGTCGCGAAACAACAGGCTCTGTCCCGCGCGGGCGTCTCGGAAAGCGATATTTATGGTTATAAATGCGAGTTTGATCGAGACGACGGAATCAGGGTATACGAGATAGAATTTCATTCCGGCGGATATGAGTACGACTGTAAGATCAACGCGGTCACCGGAGAAGTTTTATCTTTTGAAAGAGACAGGGACGATTGATATCTTTTTGTCTTGATGAACTTAATAAGATAAATAAAGTAAAAACGGAAGAGAATTCTCTTCCGTTTTTCTGAATTGTATTTTTGAAAAAACTGTCAATACGCCTTTCCCCAGTAGACCATTTTTTTCGCCGGTCTGCCGCAGATGGGACACACGTCTCCGATTTTTTCCTGCTCGAACGGCATACATCTCGAAGTCGCGGTTGTGTCTTCCTTGACTTTCAGCTCGCACGCCTCGTCGCCGCACCACATCATTTTGACGAACCCGGGTTTTGTTTTTATGAGCTCTTTAAACTCGTCGTAAGTCGCGGCCGTATATATATGGCTTTCAAGATGTTTTTTCGCTCTTTCGAGCATCTCTGACTGCATTTTTTCAAGCAGTATCGGAATTTGTGTTTCGAGAGCGTCAAACGGTATTTCCGTTTTTTCTCTCGTATCTCGTCTCACCGCCGTCGCGGTTCCCTTTTCAATATCCTTCGGTCCGATTTCGAGACGGAGAGGTATCCCTCTTATTTCCTGCTCCGAGAATTTCCAGCCGGGGCTTTTTTCCGAAACGTCGCATTTGACGGAAAGTCCGGAGTTTTCAAGCGCTTTTTTTATTTGGTCCGCTTTTTCAAGGACTCCTTCTTTATGCTGCGCGACGGGTATTATCATGATTTGTGTCGGGGCGATATTCGGGGGGAGCACAAGTCCGCTGTCGTCGCCGTGGACCATTATCAGCGCCCCGATTATTCTTGTGGACATACCCCAAGAGGTTTGATGAACATAAGAGAGTTTGTTTTCTTTGTCGGTGTATTGAATTTCAAAAGCTTTCGCGAATCCGTCCCCGAAATAATGACTTGTCGCGGATTGCAACGCTTTTCCGTCATGCATCAGAGCTTCGACCGTATAAGTGTCTTCCGCTCCGGCGAATTTTTCCTTATCGGTTTTTTGTCCTTTTATAACCGGGATCGCGAGATATTGTTCGAGAAAATCAGCGTACAGGTTCAGCATCTGTATCGTTCTTTCGATCGCCTCTTCCTTGGTCGCGTGAGCGGTATGTCCTTCCTGCCAGAGAAATTCGGCGCTTCTCAAAAACGGCCGGGTGGTCTTTTCCCAGCGGACGACCGAACACCATTGATTGTATAATTTCGGCAGATCTCTGTGAGAATGTACTATTTTTGAGTACAGATCGCAGAAAAGAGTCTCGGAGGTGGGTCTCACGCAGAGACGCTCCTCCAATTTTTCATCTCCGCCGTGGGTTACCCACGCGACTTCGGGAGCGAACCCTTCCACGTGGTCTTTTTCTTTTTGCAGAAGACTTTCGGGGATAAATAGTGGCATATATACGTTTTCAACGCCTGTTTTTTTGAACATGGCGTCGAGGTTTTTTTGTATGTTTTCCCAGATGGCGTAGCCGTTCGGTCGGAGTATCATGCAGCCCCTGACTTTCGAGTATTCGATAAGTTCGGCTTTTTTGACGACGTCGGTATACCATTGGGCGAAATCGTCGTTCATAGAGGTTATCTCTCTTACGAGTTTGTTAGCTTTGTCTGCCATTTTTTTACATCCTTTTCGGTAGATATTTATGGTATAATATATATGATAACATAAAAACGGATCGTTGTCAATAAAGCGAATGTCGGAGGTCTGATGTCTGAGGGTTTCGGTCTTTTCGTAATTCAAAAAAATTTAAATTTTTCGGTGTATTTAACAATTCATATGACTCGAAACTGTTTAATATGCACAATTTAAAAAAAAATCTCTCAAAAAATTTGCAATTATATCTCAAATTTATAACTTTCTCTTATTGAAATTCGTTTAGCGATTTGTTATAATATATAATACATTAAACTGTATTTAAGCTGTTATTTATATATTTTTTATATAACAGTAACAGTCTGAAATTTTTTTGGAGGTCGCCACATGAACAAAATGTTAAAGGTTCTTTTCTCTTCGGCGCTGGTCCTCTGCGTTCTTTTTTCCTTTGCCTCTTGTTCGAATTCTAACGACAATTCGGAATGGAACAATGATATCAGCACGGTTCAGAGAAGAAAATCAGCGGCTCACGTTCCTCTTTCTTCTTACAATTCGTTGGAAGAGGCCGCGACTTTATCTTTAAAAGATGAGAACAACGCCAACTACATGAGTCTCAACGGTACGTGGGATTTTTCCTTTACCACAAGCACCGTAAATATTCCTTTTGATTTTATACAACCTTCCTTTGTCTCTTCGGCGGGCACCGTGACCGCGGGGGAACAGGGAGCTGAGGATATTACATGGTCAGAGATCACCGTTCCGGGCGTATGGGAAACTCAAGGTTACGGTTCGGCTGTCTATACTCCGCTTTCCCGTTATCCTTGGGGAGATTCTCTCACTCCCGCAAATGTCCCCGAGAGTAATGAAATAGGTCTTTATCGGAGGACTTTTGAGGTTCCGGAAGATTGGGACGGCGATAGAATAGCTATTAGTTTTGAGGGCG
>CAJFPG010000036.1 GCA_904398665.1 Candidatus Geddesella stercoravicola
AATATATTAAGGATGTTCAAAACATTTAAACAACAATTAGAACAAGAAAATATTTTAATTTTGTTTCACCAATTCCAAAACTCAAAATTTTGTTTTTAAAATATATCGGGCCTGATTTACATAAAAAAACTGCAACCGATACAAACTAATTCACTAAATAAAAGAGCTATTGAAAGGATAGAAAAAACATATATGAACTCAACTGTGTTATTCTCAAAAACACCGCCGGTAAAACTATTTTTCATCGCCGCGTTTCCGGGGGCGATAAGTATGTTAGCATCGGCGTTATATCAAACGCTTGACGGTGTTTTCGTAGGTCAATTTTTAGGAGAAACGGCATTCGCGGCTCTCAATCTCGCAATGCCTTTTGTAATCATAAATTTCGCGTTGGCAGACCTGATAGGCGTAGGTTCCTCTGTCCCGATATCGATCTGCCTCGGTAAAAAAGAAGAGGAGAAAGCAAACAACATTTTCACCTGCTCATGTATCATGATTGTGGCTTCCGGAGCAATAATCGGAGCTATTTTATTCGTGACCGCCCCGTTTTTAATCCAACTTATGGGCGCCGAAGGAGAATTCGCCGAGCTGGCCACTCAATATCTCAGAGTTTACGCGCTTTGCTCTCCCGTAACTACAATTATATTCGCCGTGGATAACTTCCTTCGAATCTGCGGATACATACGAGGAAGTATGTTTTTGAATATTTTCATGTCGGCACTCAGTGGGATATTGGAATTATTATTTCTCGGAGTTTTCCGTTGGGGAATTTGGGGAGCGGCGCTGGCTACATGTTCCGGGATACTCGTCTGCGCCTTCATTGCTTTTATACCGTTCTTTCGGAAGAAAACTCTTTTACGCTTTTGCCGACCGCGTTTTAACGCGAAAATGATACGACAAATAATATCTTGCGGCAGTCCGAACTTCTTGAATAATATCGCGGGAAGAATAACCTCTATTCTGATGAACGCCATATTAGTGCGTCTCGGAGGAGAAACCGCCGTTTCGGTATACGGAATTTTAATGTTTGCGGACGGGTTTATTCAGCCGCTTTTGTACGGTATGTGCGATTCTCTCCAACCCGCAGTCGGATACAACTGGGGAGCTCGAAAGTTTTCCAGAGTTCGAACGATAGAAAAATGTTGCTTTACAGCAAGCGGAATAGTGTCTCTTATCGCGGTCATCGTTATTGCGTTGTTCCCGGAACAAATCACAAAACTGTTTATGGCAAACGCTGGTTCAGAAATCTTAACTCTTTCAGTTACGGCGTTGAGACTTTTCAGTCTGACATATATCACAAGATGGTTTTCTTTCGCCACGCAAAGTTATATGCTCGCGGTGGAAAAACCTCTTCCCGCATCCTTAATATCCGTATCGACGGCATTAATCTTTCCCGTTATTTTGATAGGAATAATGTGGCCTCTCGGTCTGACAGGAATTTGGCTTAATTTCGCGGCGACATCGATTTTGGCAGGACTTATGTCCTTAATCATTTTAAAAAAGCTGAGAGAAGAATTAAAAAGACCGGACGACATTTAAATATTTTGTCAAAAAATATTAAAATATAAACATCCAAAAATATAAAAACTATCAAAATAAAAAGCAATATATTATATTACAACACGGCTATTCCCGACGTTTTTAGTCAAGAATAGCCGTTTATTATAAATATTAACAAAAATTTCAAGCCTCGCTGTCACAATAAATACAGCGATAAATTCCCTTTTCTCTGTCAGCAAGTTTAAAAATGTGTTTTATATCTTGCTCAGTAGAAGTTATACAACGAGGATTTCTGCATTTTAAAATATCAATAAGTTTTTCAGGAAGCGCTATATGCTTTTTTTCCGAAACCTTTCCATTTTTAACTATATCGACGGTAATATTCGGGCTTATAAAGCCGAGAACGTCAAAATTTATCTCAATATCTCTATCTATTTTGATTATATCTTTCTTACCCATTTTGCCGCTCGGAACATTTTTTAAAATAGCGACGGTACAATCAAGTTTGTCAAGAGACAACATATTATATATCTGCATTGCCTTTCCGCAAGCTATATGGTCGATGACAATACCGTTTTTTACGGAATCAACTCTCATCTACTCCACCTCCAAAAGCATCAAAATCAACGCCATACGAATATATTTTCCATATTTCGCCTGTTTAAAATAACAAGCTCGAGAATCGTTGTCGACAGAGGTAGAAATCTCGTTTACTCTCGGTAAAGGATGAAGAATAATCATATCTTGTCTCGCGTTTTTCAATTTATCGGGAGTTAAAATATAACTATTTTTCAATCTGATATAATCTTCCTCGTTAAAAAATCTTTCTCTTTGTACCCTTGTCATATATAGAACGTCTAATTTCGGCATCGCATATTCAAGAGACGAGGTCTGCTCATACTCGATTCCTTTGGGCTTAATATGAGACTCCTTTACATATCTCGGCAATTTCAACTCGTCCGGAGATATCAAAACAAACTTAACTCCTTTATATCTCGACATCGCGGCTATAAGAGAATGAACGGTTCTGCCGAATTTTAAATCTCCGCAAAGCCCGACCGTCAAATTCTCGAAACCGCCCTTTTCTTTATAAATCGTAAAAAGATCGGTCAGAGTCTGAGTCGGATGATTATGTCCACCATCGCCCGCGTTTATAACAGGGACCTCGCTTCTCATCGAAGCGACAAGAGGAGCGCCTTCTTTCGGATGTCTCATCGCTATAATATCAGCATATCCGCTCACTACCGCTACCGTATCCGAAACGCTTTCCCCTTTCGCCGCGGAGCTTGAAGCGGCTTCCGAGAAACCGAGTACTCCGCCGCCGAGCTCCATCATAGCGGCCTCAAAAGAAAGACGCGTTCGCGTCGACGGCTCGAAAAAAAGCGTCGCGAGTTTTTTATATTTACACTTTTCACGATATTCTTCCGGACGATTTATTATATCGTCCGCTTTTTTTATAAGAAAATCAATCTCCTTTTCGGAAAGATCGAGAATATCTATAAGATTTCTCATTTTTCTCCTCCGTGAATCCAGCCTTCGTCAGAAGGATTATCTCTAAAAGCAATTAATTTCTTAATATCGTCTGATTTTATGTAATTTTCCTCAGCCGCGATTCTTGCGATAGTATCAAAATCCGTAAGGCTTACGTTTTTTACGTTCGCTTCGGAAAGCCTTTCCAGTCCTTTTTTCATTCCGTAAGTGAATATACTGACTATACCTAAAACTTCCGCTCCCGCGTCTCTCAGGGCAACGACGACATCTAAAACGCTTCCCGCCGTAGAGATAAGATCTTCTATTACTACGACTTTCTGCCCTTTTTCCAGCTTTCCTTCGATTCTATTTTGTCTGCCGTGATCCTTTGTCCCCGATCTGACATATCCCATAGGCAAACCCATTATATGAGCGGTTATAGCCGCGTGAGCGATTCCCGCGGTAGAAGTTCCCATCAAAACCTCTACGTCTGGATATTCTCTTTTTACGGTTTGAGCGAGAGCGTTTTCAACGTCGTTTCTTACGGTCGGAGAAGTCAAAGTCAACCGGTTGTCGCAATAAACGGGACTTTTTATTCCGCTTGCCCAAGTAAACGGGTCGTCAGGGCGGAAAAACACCGCTTTTATCGAAAGCAGATCTTTCGCTATCATCGTTTTTATATCGTTCATTTTCTCTTTTCCTCCTCAGTCAATAAACTCTTTCACACAACGTCTATACGCCGATACTGGATCGCTAGCAGCGGTTATCGGGCGGCCTACTACTATATAATCAGAGCCGATTTCTTTCGCTTTTTGGGGAGTAGTTATTCTTACCTGGTCTCCCGCGTCCCCTTCCGGGAAACGAATCCCGGGAGTGACGGTCAAAAAGCTGTTTCCACAAGCCGAATGAACTTTTTTGGCTTCAAGCGGAGAACAAACGACACCGTCAAGGCCCGCGCTCTCCGCGTTTTTCGCATAATGAATAACAACCTCGTCGATAGGTCTCGAAATCAAAAGCTCGTCTCTCATTCTCTCCTCGGAAGTAGAGGTCAACTGTGTGACGGCTATAAGCAAAGGACGAGTTCCGTCCTCGCGAGTAAGACCCTCCAAAGCGGCGGTCATCATCGCGGCGGTTCCCGCGGCGTGAAGATTGACCATATCAACGTTCAGATACGACAAAGCTCTCATCGCCTTCTTTACCGTATTGGGAATATCGTGGAGCTTTAAATCAAGAAAAATTTTATGCCCCCTGTCTTTAATTTCTCTCACAATTTCAGGGCCGACACTGTAAAACAATTCCATCCCGATTTTGACGTAAGGCTTTTCATCATGAAAATTATCCAAAAAATCAATAGTTTCTTTTTCGCTCGCGAAATCGCAGGCGATAATTACATCCTTACCCATTATGAGCCCCCCCTATAATACTTTTCAGCGAAGTTATCCCGTATTTCTCCATTGTCTTTGGAAGCGAATTTATAATATCAGGACAAGCCGTAGGATTAACAAGATTTTCAGCTCCGACCTGCACGGCGGAAGCTCCCGCCAGCATCATCTCTATCACGTCAGAAGCGGAAGAAATCCCGCCCATACCGATTATTGGAATATTAACGGCCTCAAAAACCTGATATACCATTCTGAGAGCCACCGGAAAGATCGCTCTTCCCGAAAATCCGCCCATTTTATTCGCTATAACGGGTTTTTTTGTCCTCAAATCTATTCTCATTCCGAGAAGAGTGTTTATCATGCTAATCCCGTCCGCTCCCTCCGCCTCGCACGCTTTCGCGATTGAAACAATATCCGTAACGTTTGGACTGAGTTTTATATACACGGGCTTGTTAGTCACCGCTTTTACTCTTCTTGTAACCTCAGCCGCGGCTTCGGGAGTCGTTCCGAAACTCATTCCCCCATTATGAACGTTTGGACAACTTATATTAATCTCAAGAATACCGACTTGCGATAATTTGTTAAACTCGGAAGCGACAAACGCGTATTCGTCGAGAGAAAAACCGCAGATATTAGCGATAACAGGCTTTGAAAAAACTTTTTTAAGTTTGGGCATTTCTTCGGATACGACTTTTTCTATCCCGGGGTTTTGAAGCCCGACACTATTTATCATCCCGGAAACACACTCGGCAATCCTCGGCGTAGGATTACCGAATCGAGGCTCTGCCGTAGTTCCTTTTAAAGAAATACTTCCGAGACACTCTATATCGTAAATATCGGCAAATTCATACCCAAACCCAAAAGTCCCGCTCGCCGGAATAACGGGATTATCAAGAGCCACGCCGCTCAGAACGATTTTTGTGTCTACCATATAATCTCCTCCTTAACAAAAACCGGGCCCTCTTTACAAACTCGTTTATTTCCATTTTTCGTTCGGCACGAACATCCCATGCACGCGCCGAATCCGCATCCCATCCGCTCTTCAAAACTAAACTGCCCCGAGGTTTCGCTCCTATCATATACCGCGCGGAGCATCGGTTTCGGTCCGCAAGTAAAAAAGTAATCATATTCTACGTTTTCCATAGCGTCGGTCGCAAATCCGGGAGCCCCGTAACTGCCATCCGCGGTCATAACGAAAACCCGAAGGCCGAGCTCTCGAAATTCTTGCTCAAAAAAAACATCTTTCTCAGAATTAAAACCGATAATCACATTCGGAGTTTTCCCAAATTCAATAAGCCGCTTCGCGAGAGCATATAAAGGAGGAACCCCGACCCCTCCGCCTATCAAAAGCGGTTTGTCAAAGGGCACGGACATATCGTATCCGTTCCCCAAACCAACCAAAATATCAAGCTTATCTCCGGGAGACAATCCCGCCATTTTTTCTGTCCCTACTCCAACGACCTTATATATAAGAGTGAGAGAATCTTTATCATAATCGCATACTGATATCGGTCTTCTCAGAAATAACCCGTCAAGCTTTATATTTACAAATTGTCCGGGAGCCGAGACAGCGTCGGTATCACCTTCAAGAATAAGCTTATATACGTCGAAGGCAATCTTTTCCCGAGACAAAACGGTAAAAATTCTTTCCGTCATAAAATCTAAAATCCTCCGTTTAAAGTTATGAGTCTATCGTAGAGACACAAAGGGTGGTCTCTTCAAGAACGTCTAGAAGGATAGAAACGGTATCAAGCGACGTGAATATATTTACGTTATTTTCGGTAGCCAAAAGTCTCATACGATGCCCGTCATTATCGGCGCTTTTATTACTCACGATATCGCTCGTATTGATGATATACGCGAGATATCCTTTTCGTATAGCCTCAGGTATTTCCTCGCTCCCATCGCTCATTTTCCCGAGGACATGCGTTCGTATGCCGTTCTTTTTAAGATATTCGGCGGTTCCCGCCGTAGCCTGAATGTTAAACCCAAGATTATAAAACCTTCTTATAAGAGGCAAAGCCTCTTCTTTATCGCAATCCGCGATAGTCGCGAACACAGTGCCGTAATTTTGAAGTTTCATTCCTGACGCCTGCAAGGCTTTATACATCGCGCGATTGAACTTATCGTCATAACCTATGGCTTCGCCTGTGGATTTCATTTCAGGCGATAAATAAGCGTCAAGCCCTCTAATTTTATTAAATGAGAAAACGGGAACTTTAACATACCAGCGTTTTTTCTCCTCCGGATATATCCCGAAAATACCTTGTTCTTTTAGCGTTTTTCCAAGAATAACCTCAGTCGCTATATCCGCGAGACTGTATCCCGTCGCTTTCGACAAAAAGGGGACCGTCCTCGATGAACGAGGATTCACCTCGATTATATAAACGTTTTCCTCTTTGTCAACTATAAACTGTATATTGTAAAGACCTATTATGCCTATGCCGAACCCGAGCTTTTTCGCGTAACTTAAAATAACGCCTTTGACTTTGTCGGATATACTGAACGGAGGGTATACGCTTATGGAATCGCCGCTGTGTATTCCCGTACGCTCGACAAGTTCCATAATTCCGGGGACAAAAACATCATAACCGTCGCAAATAGCGTCCACCTCGACTTCTTTTCCGCTAATATATTTATCAACCAAAACGGGTTTATCAACATCAATTTCAACCGCTGTTTTCAGATAATGACGAAGCTGATCCTCGTTCGCAACTATCTGCATCGCGCGTCCGCCCAAAACGAAACTCGGACGAACAAGAACAGGATATCCTATTTCTGAGGCGGCGGATATCCCGTCCTCGATATTAGTAACCGCTCTGCCCTTCGGCTGAGGAATATTCAAATCCCTCAAAACTTTTTCGAACGAATCTCTGTTCTCGGCTCTTTCAATCGCCTCGCAGTCTGTTCCAACTATCTTTACGCCCCTTTTCATAAGAGGCTCCGCCAAATTAATAGCTGTCTGACCTCCGAGAGACGCTATTACTCCGATGGGCTTTTCCATCTCAATTATATTCATAACGTCCTCGGTTGTCAACGGCTCGAAATAAAGCTTATCCGATGTCGTATAATCGGTAGACACGGTCTCGGGGTTATTGTTTATTATAATAGCCTCATAACCGGAACTTTTAATTGTCTTGACCGCATGAACGGTCGAATAATCAAACTCAACTCCTTGACCGATTCGTATCGGGCCCGCGCCGAGGACGACTATTTTTTTCTTATCCGAAATAACAGACTCGTTTTCTTCTTCATAAGTAGAATAAAAATACGGGATATAGCTCTCAAATTCGGAAGCGCAAGTGTCTATCATTTTATACACGGGCATAATTTTATTCTCGACCCTGATTTTGAAAATCTCTTCTTCGCTCTTTTTCCAAAAATCCGCTATCGCTCGATCGCAAAATCCCATTTTCTTGGCGGCGAACAAAACATCCAAATCTCCCTTTGAGTTTCTCAAATCTTTTTCGAGCTCAATTATATTTTTAAACTTCTCGATAAACAAACGATCTATCATCGTAGCGGAAAAAATTTCATCGACAAGAGCGTCGTCTCTCAAAAGCTTGGCGATAGCGAAAATACGGTCGTCTGTTCCTTTTTTTATATAATCGAGAAGCTCCTCTTTGCTTCTGCCGTCAAATTTCGGCATATAAAGATGATAAACGCCCGTTTCAAGAGAACGAATTCCTTTGAGAAGACTTTCCTCAATCGTTCTTCCTATGCTCATTATTTCCCCAGTGGCTTTCATTTGGGTATCAAGCGTATTTTTAGCGGAAGAGAACTTGTCAAAAGGAAATCTCGGGAATTTCGAAACAACATAATCGAGAGTCGGCTCAAAAGAGGCGGGAGTATTGGCAATCATTATCTCGTCAAGCGTCATACCAACTCCTATCTTAGCCGATACTCTGGCGATAGGATAACCGCTCGCCTTCGAAGCGAGAGCGGAGGAACGAGAGACTCTCGGATTTACTTCTATAAGATAATATTGGAAAGAATTGGGGTCAAGAGCGAACTGAAC
The DNA here is from genome assembly GCA_904398665.1 of Candidatus Geddesella stercoravicola. Lineage (GTDB taxonomy): Bacteria > Bacillota > Clostridia > Oscillospirales > UBA644 > Geddesella > Geddesella stercoravicola. The sequence goes on from CAJFPG010000036.1 coordinate 8,368, forward strand.
GTTACAGCCCCCCTCGATTTTGAGTTTTCTTATTATTTTCAAAGCGCTGTCCCTGAGCATATGATACTCTTTATTCGTCAGCGTTTGCGAAGGACATACAACTATTGAGTCTCCCGTGTGAATTCCGACGGGATCGATATTTTCCATATTACATACGGCTATCGCGGTATCGTTTTTATCCCTGATAACTTCGTATTCTATCTCTTTATATCCCTTAACGCTTTTCTCAATAAGTACCTGATGAACGGGGGAGAGTTTGAAAGCGTTGTTGCCGATTTCAATAAGCTCTTCCTCCGTTTCGGCGAAACCGCCGCCTGTGCCTCCGAGAGTAAACGCCGGCCGCAAAACGACGGGATAACCAATATCCATAGCGGCGGCTTTCGCCTCCTCGACAGAATAAGTTATCCGAGAGGGAATCGTCGGCTCGCCTATCGAGGCGCAAAGCTCTTTGAAAAGTTCCCTGTCCTCCGCCATTTCTATACTTCGGCTCGTCGTACCTAAAAGCTCGACGTCACATTCCTGTAAAACGCCCTTCTTTTCAAGTTGCATCGCGAGATTTAACCCGGTCTGTCCGCCAATTCCGGGCAATATCGCGTCAGGCCTTTCGTATCTCAATATTTTCGCCATATATTCAAGCGTCAAAGGCTCCATATATACTTTATCCGCAATCGAGGTATCGGTCATTATGGTAGCAGGATTCGAATTGCACAAAATCACACTGTATCCCTCTTCTTTCAAAGCGAGACATGCCTGAGTTCCGGCATAATCAAACTCCGCCGCCTGTCCTATTACAATCGGACCCGAACCGATAACCAAAATCTTTTTTAAATCTTTTCTTTTAGGCATTTCTCTTATTTTCCTCCATATTGGCTATGAATTTATCAAACAGGTAAGAGCTGTCCTGAGGTCCGGGAGAACTCTCCGGATGATACTGAACGCTGAAAATATTGTCCTTTTTATTTTCCATTCCCTCAACGGTATTATCCAAAAGATTGATATGGGTCGCAGTAAGTCCCGTATTCGCAAGAGAGGATATATCCACCGCGTAAGAATGATTTTGCGACGTTATCTCTATTTTACCGCTTTTCATATTTCTGACAGGGTGGTTTCCTCCTCTGTGGCCGAATTTCAATTTATACGTTTTGGCTCCGTACGCCAATCCTATCATTTGATGTCCGAGGCAAATACCGAAAATCGGATATCTGCCTCGAATATCTCTCACCAACGAGACAACCTCCGAAACGTCCTCAGGATTTCCCGGACCGTTCGAAAGGAAAACACCGTCAGGATCCAATTTCTCTATCTCTTTTGCCGGAGTATCGAACGGAACCACGGTTATATCGCAGCCGCGCGCTTTCAGAGAACGAAGAATATTGTGTTTTATTCCGCAATCAACCGCGACAACATGGTATTTCGCTTCCGCGGCTTCTATTCTCCACGGCTTTTTGCAGCTGACCTTCTTGACAGCGTCCGACGGAGGAATAAACTCAGCCAGCTTTCCTAACGCTTCTTTTGTGGGGGTATTTACATCGGTAATTATAACGTTACGCGTCCCTTTATCCCTGATGGATCGAGTTATCTTTCTTGTATCAACCCCATATATACCGGGAATATTATATTTTTTCATTATCTCCGACAGCGTCGCCACGCTTCTGAAATTTGAAGGAAGATCGTTATAATCTCTTACGACAAAACCTCCTATCGTAGGGGTAAAAGTCTCGTAATCGTCTTTTGCCATCCCATAATTTCCTATTACGGGATATGTCATAACCACCGTCTGATAAGTATATGACGGGTCGGATAAAATTTCCTGATATCCAACCATGGAAGTATTAAAAACAAGCTCGGTTATTTTTTCCTCTTCGCTTCCGAAAGCGTAGCCTAAATACTCGCTTCCGTCCTCCATAACTATTTTTCTGTCAAATTTTCTGACCATACAACTTTACCTCCGTAAATCGTCATAACACATTTTCCGAAAACCCGTTTCCCATCAAACGGAGTGCTTTTTCCCTTGGATAAAAATTTTTGAGGATCAAGATTATACTCTTTGTCAAGATCCCAAATACAAACGTCATTTTCCGCAAACGGGAGATTAAAACGTTTTCTCGGATTTTCACACATTAAAGCAATCAATTTCTCGATCGTTATTATCCCCGTTTTCACCAGCCCTGTATACAACACGGGGAAAGCCGCTTCAAGCCCTGAAACCCCCATCATACTTCCTTTTAGCCCCTTTGATTTTTCCTCCGCGGAATGAGGAGCGTGATCGGTAGCTATCATATCGATAGTTCCGTCCTTGATCCCCTCTATAAGGGCTAGCCTGTCCTCTTCTCCGCGTATCGGGGGATTCATTTTGAACTTCCCGGAATCTTCAAGCATTTCATCGTTAAAAAGCAGATAATGCGGAGCTGTCTCGCAAGTAATATCAACGCCTTCTCGCTTTGCCTTTCTTACAAGCTCGACAGTTTCTTTCGCTGAGACATGGCAAACATGATATGAGCATCCGGTTTCTCTCGCCAATTCAATATCTCTCATCACCGGCCCCCATTCGCTTTCGCTGCATATGCCGGCATATCCATGTGTTCTCGCATAAATACCGTCATGTATATATCCGCCGTTAAGCAAACTTTCGTCCTCGCAATGAGCGGCTATTACCTTTCCGAGCTTTTTAGCCGTCAACATTGCCTGTCTCATTATATCTTTGCTCTGAACGCCTTTTCCGTCATCTGAAAACCCAATCACGAACGGGGCGACAGTCTCCATATCCGAAAGCGACTCGCCTTTCTCTCCGACCGTCAAAGCGGCGTAAGGATGCACTCCGATTACCGCGCGATCTTTAATCGCTTCAAGCTGAACCGAGAGATTATTAAACGAATCCGGAACAGGATTAAGATTCGGCATACTGCAAATATCTGTATATCCTCCCCTCGCGGCGGCCATTGTCCCTGTCCGTATAGTTTCCTTATAAATAAATCCCGGCTCTCGAAGATGAACATGAACATCTGCGAAACCGGGGAAAATAGAACAATTATCTAAATAATATTTAATTTTAGAAGAAGATAAAGAAACAATTTCACCATTAGAGAGAAGAGCTTTTTCAATTACCGACGCGATATTTTTATTCTTCGTGTAATTCATAATTTCTCCTTTCCTCAAAACATAAAAAAACCGCCGCCGACACCCCGCCGGAATTTAATCCGAAAAACGGCGCGCCTGATCGGCAGTACGCGTAAAAAACCAGAAGCCGTGTTTTACCGTAAGCTCCTTTATAATATCAGCTATAATCTTACCGATCTCTCTGTATCGAATTAAAGATTCTTTCTGTTTCAAAATAATCCTTTTGAAATATCTCTTGTAAGTATAGCATTGTTTTTATATAATGTCAATCCCCTTTTGCTTTTTTCGTAAAAAATTCACTTTTATTTACTTTTATCCCTTTGTCCTCTATATCATACAGAACCGATATTTTCTCGCGAAAAATATCCAAAACACGATAATCTTTAAAACAGAAAAAAAATGAAATCAAAAAAGGCCGCCGAATAAGGTGGTCTCATATATAATAATGATATAAACAATATACACTGTATACATACATTTCATGCCAGCGATATACGTAATCTCAAAAGAAAATGAAATAATATGAGTATAATATATAATAGTATAATATAATTAAGTATAGTATATAATTGATATAATATAATATAATATGATATGGTATGATACGGTTCGATACAGCATAGTATAATTCATTTAATTTTATATAAAATCTTAAAAACTTTTATAACTTTTATATACAGAATATTTTACAGTTGAAAGAAATGTAATATAATGTATTTCTATCTACGTTTTATTCTTGTTCATTATCCGTAAAAAATAAAGAATCAATCAAAAAATCACCTACGGAGCGCCACTTTTCGGAAAGTTCGGAAATACAATTAAATGACAGTACTATAAGTTCGTCGTCATATGAGAAAAAAATCATATCATTATATATATCGGTGTCCGCGGCGGGAGTAATAACTTTTATCCTCCCGACATTATGTCCGTCAACCTCATAACAATCGCTTTCTATAATTTCGCCAATTTCCGTGAACGTAATTTCTGCCGAATTTTTATATACCTCTATTTGATCGTTTGCTATAATATCCTCTATAAAACTTAAAATCAAATTTACAGTAGTCTCCTCATTTGAAAAAACTATATCAGGAACATTTCCGCTGTATTTTTTCATTATCGTTTCATCGTCCCATCTGACGAAATTGACAGGCACTTTAAAAAAGAATTTATCATTGTCAATACGCGTGTATTCCGTTTCTATTCTTTCTCCGTCCGAGGTCTCGGCTACAAGAGTATTTAGCTTTTCACTCTCTTTTTCAAGCTCTCTGCTGTCATTATTTAAAACTATTGTTACGATGACGCAAATGATTACCGCGACAATGCAAATCGAAATCAAAAGTATCGCCGACATTTTCTTCATATTTTTCATAATTACTATCCTCTTTTCTTATTTTGAGTTTTATCTCACTCGATAATATCCGACAACAAAAATAATGGTTTTCCTATTTTCTAAAAAATAATCAAAACATTTCGGAAATATCTAAGATTCATTCATAATAAAAACCTCCTCAGTCAAAACTATATAACAATTATACTCAATATATTGAGTATTGTCAAGAGATTGAGTATGATAAAATAGTTTCGGTGATAAAAATGATCAGCTATAAACCTTTTTACAACACTCTTTTTAAAAAAGGTATAACGGAATATAATTTGATTTTCAAACAAGGATTTTCGGCGAACACACTATATAGAATAAAACAGGGAAAACCCATAAGCACAAAAACTCTTGATTCACTATGCTACGTCCTTGATTGCAAAGTCGAAGACATCATAAAATTCGAAAAAGAATAGAACGGTCGGAATAAATATCCGACCGTTTTCCTTTTATATAATTGAGATTTATACTTAAATTTCTATACGTTAAACTGGTAAGGACCCGTTTTCTTTGATAACTTCGCACGGATTGCCTACGGCAACGACATTTGAAGGAATATCCTTTGTTACGACGCTCCCCGCGCCTATAATCGAATTATCCCCGATACTGACTCCCGGTAAAACCACGCAGTTTCCTCCTATCCATACATTTGATCCGATACTCACAGGCTTTCCGTATTCCCTATTTTCCATTCTTTCGCAGGCGTCAAGAGAATGACAAGCGGTATAAATATGTGAATTGGGACCTATCAAAGTATTGTCCCCAATTTTCACGGAACAAACATCTAAAATAACACAGCCGAAATTTAACATAACGTTTTTTCCTATCTCTATATTATAACCGTAATCGCAGAAAAACGGAGGTTTGATCCAGAAATTACCGCTCGCGCGAATTATCTTTTTCAAAAGACGAGACCTCATATTTATCTCATTAAAAGATTTTTTATTATATTTTGTGCATATTTTGTTCGCATATGCCCTATCAAGCACCAGTTTCAAGTCAGTTGGATCATATATCTCTCCTGAAATCATTTTTTCTTTTTCTCTGCTCATAAAACCTCCTGATCTCTTGATCGAAATTTAACATTCATTCGAAATATTGTTCGAAATATTATTTTTTCAACAGAAAACAAGCCCAATCTTAAAATATCCATGTCCTTTTATTATATGAAATTTCATAAATTTGTCAACACAAAAAAGGAACGCGTCTATCAAAACAGGCTTCCCTCCTTTTAAAATTATTCAATTTTACTCACACTTGTTTCTGTCATCACCAATTTTAAATTTTAAAACTTCTGAAAAAAAGAAAAAAGCGTCTGAATAAAACAGACGCCCTTTTCATAAAAATTTTAGTTGAAAATATTCGTCGCAAAATAACTTTTCTCAATAAGAAAATATCTTCCGTCAATCGAGCTTTACAGCGCCGAAAATTAAATTTAGTTCTTTCATCGCTTCCTCATCGGCAAGAGCTAAAATATACTGACCGGCACGAATAATCGTTTCGCCGTGAGGTATTATCAACATATCGTCCTCATAAACCGCGATTAACAAAGCTCGAACCGGCAAATCGATCTCCGCTACGGACTTGTTCGCGTTCGGAGAATGATAATCCACATGAACGCGAACAATCGAATACTCGCCCTTTGACAGTCTCATAAGAGTCATTATAGATTGATAGTTCATCTCATCGGCGATCATATGGCCTATAAGATCAGCCTGATTTATCTTTACATCTACTCCCATTCCGGAATTAAACAGCCACGCGTTTTTAGGATTGTTTACCCTCGCCACGACTTTCGGAACATCATATTCAAATTTCGCCATCATCGCGGCGGTCAAATTTGTCTCATCATTCCCTGTCGCACAAACCAAAGCATTACAGCTTCGAACTCCCGCTTTCTCCAATAGAAAAGCGTCGGTTCCGTCTCCGACAAGAATGTATTCTTTTTTCAGTCCGTTCTTCTCAAGCGATTGAAGAGCCTTTTCTTTATTCTCAATAACAACAACGCTATTCCCGTTTTCAAGCAGCAGATTCGAGATATACCCTCCTACCTGTCCGCCTCCGATAATGA
>CAJFPG010000037.1 GCA_904398665.1 Candidatus Geddesella stercoravicola
CCGAACACGGTAGTTAAGCTCGCGAGTGCTGAAAATACTTGGCTGGCAACGGCCCGGGAAGATAAGTCGATGCCGACATCTTTTCTATATGCACCATTAGCTCAGTTGGTAGAGCAACTGACTCTTAATCAGTGGGTCCCGGGTTCGAATCCCTGATGGTGCACCAGAGTGACGCTGAACTCCTAGTATTATGGGTTCAGCGTTTTTTTATTTTTACGGCAAAATATATAGTGCCCTGCTATCTTTTTCTACCATTAAAGACTTGGAACGAGCTTAACTCGTTCCAAGTCTTTTTATTTTATAAAAATCAGTTACTCGTTTCTCTATATCTTTTTTTACTATTCCTTCTCTTTCGTTCGCAAAGGTTATTCTTTTCTTTCTTTTTTCGGGGAATAACTTTCTTCCATATTTTTTTTCTCAGGGAATAATTTTTTTCAGCTTCTCGGCTTACTACAAACTTTTCGTGAGTTTGAGGGTTCAATTTATTCCCATGCAATGCCAGAAATTTTTACGCGGGTTACTCAGTCGAGGGCATCGGCACAAAATTATAGCATGAAGCTTGGCTTTTAAAGTTTTAGTTTAAAAAATTTTATTTTTAAAATTTTAGTTTGGTTTGAAAAGTTTTTTTCTTAATTTATGAATCTTTTCTTTTTAATTTTAGTTTAAAAAATTTTATTTTTAAAATTTTAGTTTTCTTTGAGAAGTTTTTTCGCTTGATTTATGGAGTTTTTTAATTTTAGTTTAGAAAATTATATTTTAGAAAATTTGGTTTGATTTAAGAGGTTTTTATGGGTTAATTTAGAAAGCGTTTCTTTTGAAGATTTAATTTAGGAAATCTTTTTTTTGAGTTTTAAATTTGAGAAATTTATTTTGAGGTTTTAATTTCAGAAAATTTTTTCAGCCTTTATTTATCTTGTTGAAAGATATAATTTTGGAGGTCATCGGCGATTTTAACGGCGATAGCACATATAAACTCGTTGTTAGTGGGTTTCCTTCCTTCGAGGACGCTGAATATGTCATCGAAAAATTTATTATCATATCGCTGCCAAGCCGAAACGATAGCATGCCGGATAGCTCTTTCGACTTTGTTTGGCGTAGTATCGTATTTCTTGGCTATATAAGGATAGAGATTCTTTGTAATAGGGACAAGTTCTTTCAGGTGTTCTATCTTAAAAAAGATAGCGTCGTAAAGATAGTAGTAACCTCGAATGGAAGGAAGGATTCCGAAGTTATTGAGATATTTCAAGATAAATTTATCTAAAATATGGGTTTTATGAGAGGTTCCGAAGTTTTCTTCCCGAAAGAGGGTGTATAAGCTTTCGGTCAGACCGTCAAATCCGTCGGAGAAATTAAAGTATTTATCCGTTTTCAAAATATCGGCGAGAGTTTTATCTTTTTCGTCCGAGCCGAAGGCAATCAACAGGACAGAGTCATCGAAATCCGCGTTATGAACGGCTTTTAGAAATTTATGGACGGAGACGGAAGAGAGATTCATCCCGAAGACAAGAACGTCGATGTCCCCCATTTTGACATTATCGACGACGTCACGGGGCGAAGAGGAAAGTTTGACGTTAGTAAACCCTTCTTGTACGAGAGCCTCGCGGCAGGCAAATTTAAAATCAGTATTGTCTTCGAGGACAATAATTTTTATATTTTGTTTTTCTTTGATAGGTCGTCACCTCCGAAAAAATAAAGCGAAAGAGAGAAAAGAGCGCCGAGGCAAGGGAGGGGAGTTTTTTCCTGAGAAAGAGAGCCAAGATAGTAGGGGCATTCTTCCCTGAGAAAGAGCAGCCGAAGTAGTGGGAGAATTTTTTCTCCTGAAAAAGGCGAGCCGAGGCAGGGAGAGTTTTCTTTCCTGAAAAGGTGAGTCGAGGCAGGGGGAGTTCTTCCCCTGAAAAGGCGAACCGAGGCTGGGGGAGTTTTTTCCCTGAGAAAGAGAGCTGAGGCAGTGGGGAATTCTTTCCTGAAAAAAAGCGAGTTTAGGCAGGAGGAAAGTCCTCCTCTGAGGAAAGCGAGTTGAAGTAGTGGGAGAATTTTTTCTCCTGAAAAAGGTGAGTCGAGGCAGGGGGAGTTCTTCCCCTGAAAAGGCGAGCCGAGGCAAGGGGCTTTCCCTGAGAAAAGAAAGCCGAGGTAAGAGGAGCTTTTTCTCCACGAAAAAAAAGAGAGACCGCAAAACGTGGCCTCTCAGGAAAAATACATCAAATCAGATATTAAATCGATATCATATATCAGACATCAAATCAGATATTAAATTAGATATCAATATATCAGACATTATATATAATCCGAGTCTTTCTTTCGGAGAAGGCTCCGAAAGAAGACTCGAATAGGAAAATTTCCCGAAACTACTAAAAGAATCTTTGAAGAAGAACTCAAAATTGTGGACTATCTCTGCGATTATTTTATTATGGGAATAAAAATATTAACAGAAGCGTGTCTCCAACCACTTATCCACAGCACCAAAGCGTATATAATTCTACCCTTTATATAACCGACTACCCAAAAAAAGCGGCAGCTCACTCTTTAACAAAACAGCGCCCATATGGAGAAAGCAATCTCGATAAGTTAAGGGTAGCCTTGACAAATCGGTTTTAATATGGTAAACTGAATCGTCTCAGAAGTGACTTAGGCGTTGTTTCGTCCAACCCTGAGTTCGGACGTAAGGCGCTCCAACGCCTTACGCTCCGCTGAGACTTTTTTCGTCCCGGGAAACTGACCCCAAGGTTGGTTCCCGAGAGAAGCCGTCGGTTATATTAAATTTTAATTTTTAAGCGGCGGGGACGCCGACTGTCAGAAGGCTTTGAAGCAGGCAAAAAATCACTTCCCTCGCAGTTAATAAAAAAGACCGAGAAACTCGGTCTTTTAAAAAACAAAAAAACCGAAAGTACGCGCGACAAAACACATACCTCCGACTTGTGAATAAAATCCAACAAATTAAAGGAAATTCGGAAAGCCTCTTGCAACAACGAAAAAAATATGATATAATGACTTCACGTCGGCGCCGGATTCCGGTGGGTGTCTATGTGTTTCGTCCACATATTCATCAGGGGGCATTAAGCTCCAACTTAATGTCTCTGCCGACGGTTTTTTATTGCCCTCCGCCGGTTCGGGCGATATTCAGTTTATATATTACAGGGGAAAACCCCTCGCAAACAAATTTGACAAGATAGTTGCAATCCCGACAAAAATATGATATAATACAGCCATATCGTCGGCGCCGGGATTCCGGTGGGTGTCTATGTGTTTCGTCCACATATTCATCAGGGGACGTTGAGCGTCAACTCAATGTCTCCGCCGACGGTTTTTTGTCGCTCTCCGTCGGGCTGAGCTTATTTACACTATTATCATATCATAAATTTTGGAGATTGTCAACACTTTATTTGGAAAAAAATGTAAAAAAATTTTTATTTTTGTCTTATCGCTGTTGTTGTGTCGAATGTTGTCGAATAATATATAATAGTGTCGAAAATATGGGGTAATATGAACAGAATGGGCTTTTCTTTTAATATAACATGGACAGAAAGAGCTTTTTTTTTCGAATACAATATAAACGGAAAAAGCTTTTTTAATATAACAGAACAGAAAAAGTTTTTCTTTTAATACAATGTGAACAGAAAAAGCTTTTTTAATATAACGGAACGGAGAAAGTTTTTTTAATACAACATGAACATAATAAACTTTTCTTTATAATATAAAAGGCGAAAATTGTATAACGGTTCGGAGAGAGTCGACCTTATATCACTAAATATGATTTTTGTTGATTTGCATATCACAAAATGTGATTGTCAATATTCGTATCACTAAGAGTGATTGAATTTTTAAATATATCATTTAATGTGAGTGTGCTTTCGAAGGTATATTACAAATAGTTATAGTTGCTTTTTTATACATCACTAATTGTGAGATACTTTATATATCACATAAAGTGAGATCTATATATGTCACAGCGTGGTTATTTTTTATCTATTCCAGAGGAATAGGTTTTTTTGTATATTCCGAAGGGTTGATTTCTCGGATACAGAGAGATTTTTTTATATATTTCAAAAAAGATTGATTTCTTCATATATATATTTAAAAGAGATTAATTTTTTCATGTAGATTCCAAAGAGATTGATTTCTTCATGTAGATTCCAAAGAGATTGATTTCTTCATGTATAATTTCATGAGATTGGTTTTTTCATATATTTTAAAGATATTGATTTTTTTATATATATTTCAGAGAGACTGATTTCTTCCCGTATATTTCTGGAGATTGTTTTTTTATGTATATTTCAAAGAGATTAATTTTTTTTGTATATATTTCAGAGCGGTTAGTGTTTTTTTGCATGTTACGGAACGATTGCTTTTTCGGATATATTTCCAAGCGGTTAATTTTATATATATTTCGAGGAATCGATTCCTTGTCATGGGCGTCGATGCCGAATTTATTCGGCGAGGGGAGAAACATACCCCGGCTTTGACGGGGCGTGTTTCTCCCTTTCGGAGATATTTTTTATATCTCCGTCGACGCCCCATATCTCAGATTTTTCATCGAATATCATTTATACTATTGACAAACTTAGATATTTAATATATTATTATTTGTAAAGATTTTATTATTGATAATTACAATACTGAAAAGGGGACAAAATCGAATGAAAAATTTCAGAGGAATCTTTACGGCTCTTCTGACGCCGTTTGACGAAAACGATAAAATAAACGTCGAGGCGTTAAGACAGCTTATAGATATGAACTTGAAGATGGGAGTCACTGGTTTTTATGTCAGCGGAAGCACCGGAGAGGCGTTCTTAATGAACGAGAACGAGAGAAAAGAATTGCTTCGCATCGTTAAAGAAGCCGCTCCGGACGCCACCTTGATAGCTCATATCGGTTCGATAAACGAAAGAGAAGCTTTATCTCTCGGCAAATACTCCAAGGAATTGGGGTATGACGCTATATCTTCCGTCGCCCCTTTTTATTATAAGTTTTCTTTCGAGGAGATAAAAAACTATTATTACAGACTTGCCGCGACGGCGGGGCTTCCGATGTTGGTTTATAATTTTCCCGCTTTTTCGGGAGTGAATATGGGGATAAATGAGCTTTCTCAGTTTCTTTCATCCGATATGTTTTTCGGTTTAAAACATACTTCCCAGGATTTATTCGCTTTGGAAAGATGCAAGACGACTTTCCCGGATAAGACTGTATATAACGGTTTTGACGAAATGTGTCTCGCCGGCCTCTCTATGGGAGCTGACGGAGCGATAGGGAGCACTTATAACTTTATGGCGGATAAATTTGTAAAAATTTACTCGCTCTTTAACGAGGGAAAAATGAAAGCGGCTTACGATATTCAAAAAGAAGCCAATCGTATAATATCCGCCCTTGGAAAAGTGGGAGTGACTCAGGGAGAGAAAGAAGTTTTGAATCAAATGGGACTTCCTTTCGGGCATTGCAGGACTCCATTCGGGGAACTCTCAAAAGAACAAAAGGATTTTATCAGAAAAGAAATAACGGAAAAACTGTAAAGAGTTTTTTAGAATAAAAAGCTTTTTTAGCTTTTTTATAAGAATAATCTAAGAATAATCGTGAAAAAAGGTTCTGAATACGATATCGCGGCGAGCCGTTCGCGAACCGCCGTTGGGAAAGAATGTCGCTTTCGTTTTTTTGCCAAACTCAAAATGACGATATATGATTATTAGAATCTCGTGTCGAGGCTCGTTTCGTTGTTATCGCGATTCTCTTAGAATATCGTATTTGTCCAAAAGGGTTTCTCGTATGTCTTTTTCAGAGGAGACGACTTTATTAATAATTGAGCAGAGTATAATACTTTGTCAACAGTCAGCTGAACAGAACCCCGTGTTTTCGCGGATAAAATTAATTAAACGCCTAAAAAAACTTTTACCGGGGCTTTTTTAGGCGTTTAATTATGCGGAGATAAAATTAAAATAGTTTTTTTAGTTGAGCAAGATGAGCCTTTCCGTCCAGATATCCTTGTTCCATACGTTTTTTTGCGTTTTCAGGAGAAAAATCCAACGTTCCCGTAAAGTTTTTTATAGCGCTTCCTCCTAAATTGATATGAACTGTCTGGGTGTCCGGGAAACATTCCGTGCAAGTTTTATCTCGTTCTTCCATTGTGACGACGATAAGTTTTCGGAATCCTCTTTGATACAGCGGTACGATAGGTACGTTATCCTCGATGCCGCCGTCTATATATTCTTCCCCTTCGATTGTGATATCAGGGAAAATCAGAGGAATCGCGGACGACGCGAGCAGAATATCCGGTATCAATGATATTTTTTGTTTTCGAATATCAAAATAAATCGGCGTCGTTTGATATTTAAATAACTTCATAGCTAACAATGAGGCTATTCGTGTAAAAATGTTATCTTCTGAATGTTTTTTTACATAATTATAAAATAAGGGAGATTTTTTTAATTTCGCGACTGTCACATAAAAATCTCGCGGCCCGTGTTTTAAAATATTGGGCCTTATGTTATTATCTATAAGTTCCCTTAACCCGGCATTTGAAAACCAACCGTCATCGCAGGCCCCCTTTTCATAATACAGCAAGGCTTCGCAATAATCATGAATATCCTGCTTAGTAAGTACTTGTTCCGGGCTGATTGCGGCCCAGACTTTTTCCGCTTTTGCCAGGTCCCC
>CAJFPG010000038.1 GCA_904398665.1 Candidatus Geddesella stercoravicola
ATTTTTTTGAAAAAAAGCGTTTTATCAATTCTTATCGTACTTTTTTGCGGAGTCGCTTTATATAATGTCTCGACAATTATAGAAAATAATACACAGCCAAACGAAGACGCGACAGCTGTCCTTTCTCAATACGGGTCAAGAGGCGACGAAGTAAGACAAATACAGCAAAGACTTAAAAATTGGGGTTACTATACCGGAGAAGTAGACGGAATATATGGAAGACAAACGCTCGCGGCGGTCAAATATTTTCAATCCAAAAACGGACTTGCCGTCGACGGGATAGCCGGACCTAAGACTCTCGCCGCGATTGGCATAAGTTCTTCCTCGTCCTCTACTTCCGACAGCAACGTATATCTTCTCGCGAGAATTATCTCGGCGGAAGCCAGAGGAGAGCCGTATGCCGGACAAGTAGCCGTGGGAGCCGTCGTGTTAAACAGAGTTGAACATCCGTCTTTCCCTAATACAATAGCGGGAGTAATCTATCAACCCGGAGCCTTCACCGCCTTATCTGACGGTCAATTTAACGAACCGATCGCATCGTCAGCCTACAACGCGGCAAGAGACGCTCTAAACGGTTGGGACCCGACGGGAGGATGTATTTATTACTATAATCCGGCAACCGCGACAAACGCGTGGATAAGAACACTTCCGATATCTACTACGATAGGAAAGCACGTTTTCTCAAAAGGGAAATAACTATTAAACGAAAGGTCTCTTTTTTCTGTTTCGGGAAAATCATCATTAACCATTATATAATATCATTATTAAAACAATTATAAAGAATTTCTCCGATTCTCAGAAAACAAACATTTTTCAGGAATATAAAAATGTTTTAAGCATAAAACTCACAAAATAATTTTGGTTTTTCTATATTTCTATATATAGACGACCGTTTGCGAAAAATTTTTCCACATGAGAAAAGAGAGAATTACAGACCTCTATCAATTCCAAATATTACAATGTAAAAAAAAGCAAAAGCATCGATAAAGTTAAACAATTCAATTCAATCAAAATCACAATCAAATTTGACAAATTAAAGTCCAATAACGTCAAGATGTCTTTTTAACTTTTAACTTTTTTCATCCGCGAAAATTTTTTGTAAATTTTTTTATTGCAATAATATTCTTTTATTTCAATAATCTTTTATTTTAATAAAAAATGAAAAAATATAAAAAAATATTTTAAGTCGCCGTTGTCACGCAAAGAAGACAAAATACAAGAAAACCGTATCTTTTGAATTTTTTTCTAAAAGATACGGTTTTATTTTTTATTTGTCGTCACAAAATAAACTCCGAAATAATATAAAGAATAAAAATATGTAAAGGATAGAACAAATAAAAAAAGTATTTTGAATATCCCTTTCCTTTTTTGCCGTTATAAAATATCAGCAATATTAAAGACAAAAAAGCGTATTGCTGAATACCCTCCATTATTCCCGATAAAACGGTCAACAAAATCCCCGCTGACAAAAAGAGAAGTTTTACGGGAAGAATATTCAAACTTTTTAATTTTATCGGGGCGTCGGTTTTATCAAAATTCGGCAAGCTTATTAAGACTGGAGTTATTACTCCCGCAAATCCGTAATCGACATGGTAAATTAAAGTAAAAAAATAAACGGCAATAAGAGAAATAAAAAAAATCAAACAAAAAACAATTTTTTCAAAATATGTCTTATCCTTCGAGAAAATTCTTCTCTTAACGCCCGCTAAAATAAAAATCAAAACACAGGAAAAGAAAAAAGTCGCGAATACGCTTCCGTACGGTTCTCCCTGAGAAAAAAAATAAACCGCGTCAAAAATTACGGCGCAGAAAAAGATTAAAGACACTCTCTTTATCGGATTACGGGTATATCCGCATCCTTCCGCTATAAAAAAAGCGAAAATCGGGAACGCCATTCTGCCGAGAATTCTCAAAAAAACATTCTGAGGAAAAAGAAAATATCCGATATGATCAATCAGCATAAAAACGCACGCCGAATATTTAAGCGCCGCGGCGGAAAATCCACGGCCGTTTTCATGGGAAAAGAAAGTAAAATCTTGCATCAATGAACCTTTCGTTCTTTTTAGAACCTAACGGCGTATCTACGCAAATAATGGAGTTTTTCATGAAGAATTTTATACCAAAACCGATTCCCCACCAAATAATATTCCCCCAAAAGCTCGTCGAGAACGCCTCCGTAACGCGACTTATATAGATATAAATCATATGTCTTGTCTTTCTTAATATCGTCGGCGTCAAGCCTGAGTGTGCCGCCCATATCGAAGCTCTCGCATTTTCCGTCAAAACACGCTTTTAACATAGGCCAATAATTCGCCGTAAGTTTAAGTTCTCTTAAAATCGGACTGTTCGCACCAAAAAAGAGATGACAGCGAGTTCCGAAATTAATCGTATAAAACGAAGATAAATATTTTTCATTTTTATATTTATCTATAACGCCAAGACGGGCCGAAATATTTTTATACTCGTCTCTTAACTCATTTAATTTCGCTTTTTTTCGTTCCCTCGCCTTTTCTTCAAGTCCTTCTATTTTATTTATCTCTTCTTCGAGACGGCAAAGAGTTGATTTCGTATATTCAAAATCTTTTTCCGCGTTATATTTAAAAAACCAAATATTTGAATAATCCCCGAAACTTTTTATGAGGTTTCGATAATAATCCACGCTTTTCATCCCGAATTTTTTTGTTTCCGCGGTTATCTCAAAAAGTCTCATAAACTCTCCGAAAACTTCCTCGGATATTTCGGAACCGTTGAATCTCACCGGTTCCATTCCTCTGTGTTCCGAAGTTATAACGCTGTTTTGCAACGCCTTTTTCATATTCGACCAAACCTCTTTTTCTTGGTCTTCCACGCTTTTTTTTGAATCCCATTTAACGCGATAATTAGTAGGACGCTGCATTGAATAAGCTTTTTTAGGGAAATGAATATAACCGCTGTCTATCATATTTTTATGTCTTTTCTCCCCGGCCTCTGTCAATACGAAATCAGTTTTATACGCCTCATAAGGATCAATGGCGACATACATAATATGATTTTTTTTCATGTACCCTTTCAAAAATAAAGTGAAAGAAGAAACAAGCTCGAAGTCAGTAAAATCGCCGACAAAACCACGAACAATATAACCTATTTTCATAAAATAAGGGACAACCGGAACCAAAAGCATCAAACAAGAAAGGACCTCTTTTCCATTTTGGTCAATTCCTAAGAAAGCGACTTTTCCGTATTTATTTTTAAATTCGGCCCAATATGAACTCTGAAAAACATTTCCGAATTCAAGAGCTCTTTTATCGAGCTCTTTTATATTAATCTCTCTGAACAGATATTTCATCGTCATTCCCCTTCTCTTTATTTTTATCGTCTTTTCTAATTATGCCTTTAAGCTCGTCCAATGTAACAATTTTAAACAATAAAATAAGAACGAAAAATATCGCCGCGGTCACAATTACCGTCAAAATTACCGTATAGCGAGACGGGATAAGCATATTAAATAACCAATTGAGTATTTTAGCGGGGATATAACAAAGAACTCCGGATAAAAGCGGCTTAAAAAATATCTCCTTCATATCCATTTTTACCACGGTATGCTTTTTCACGAAATAATATCCGATGATCATCATTACCGGATAAGCTATACATGTCGCCAACGGAGCCCCATAAATATTTAAAAACGGAATAGAGACAAATATAAAAGTAAATATCGATTTTATCGCGGAACCGATAAATATAGCGACAACCGAACTTGTCGATCTTTTTATAGAATTCAAAATAGAATTAAACACAGTCGTATATCCGACGCAGATAATTACGAAAGTAAGAATTTTAAGCA
>CAJFPG010000039.1 GCA_904398665.1 Candidatus Geddesella stercoravicola
AATTCCTTTTTCTGTCGCGAATTTTGCCGCTTTGATTTTTGTCGCCATTCCTCCCGTTCCTATTTTAGTACCGGGATTTCCCGCGATTTTTTTTATTTCCTCAGTTACTTCGTTGACGACGGCGATTTTTTTAGCGTTCGGATCGGTTTTTGGGTCTTTGTCATACAAAGCGTCGATGTCTGTAAGTAGAATTAAAATATCAGCTTTTATTAAATCAGCTACGATAGCCGAAAGATTATCGTTATCTCCGAATTTTATTTCTTCTACATCTACGGAGTCGTTCTCGTTTACAACCGGGATACATCCCATATTAAAAAGCGCGTCAAAAGTATTTGTGACATTTTTTATTTTTTCTGCGTCCGTTATTACGTCTCTTGTCAAAAGAATTTGTCCTATTTGAGACCCGTAATCGTTGAAAAGACTGTCGTAAATATTTATTAGCTCGCTTTGACCGACAGCCGCTACCGCTTGCTTTTCGGGAATATTTTCGGGTCTCTCTATTTTTAGCTTCGCGACGCCGACAGCTATCGCGCCTGACGAAACAAATACTATTTCATAGCCCCTGTTATGCAGGTCGGCCATAACTCTCACATATTTTTCTATAATTCTAAGATTGGGTTTCCCCGTACCGTACGTCACGGTTGATGTTCCAATTTTTACGACAATTCTTTTCATTTTATCTCCGTACTTAATTTTTTTATGACGAGGCCTGTACCACCGTGTATCCGCCGTTTTGCATCGGCAGAAAATCATAACCGTATGATTTAAATATTTTTATTACGTCAGGAAGAACGTCTATTGATAATTTCTTTTCATGCGATAAATAAATTATAGCCGCTTTCGGATGGTTTTCGTGAATATCTATCGCGTAACGTTTTGCCATATCTTTTATATCGGCCGAAGTCGTCGAAACTCTCCAATCGTTTGTGTCGAGATTCCAATCGGCTATCATATATCCTCGTTCTTTGAGTTTTTCTACTATCGTCGGAAATGTTTCGCTGCTTCCGCTGTATCTTTTGCAAAATGTTTTAGCGGAAGCCGAGCCTGACGGAAATCGAACGACATCCGGTTTTTTTCCTGTAATATCTATAATGAGTTTTTCGACTTTATTAAAATCCTCAAAATAGGCGTCGACACTTTTGTAGATCTCTTTATAATCATGGTTGTACGCGTGGATTCCTATCGCGTGACCTTCTTCGCTTATTCTTTTGAGCAATTCTACTGATTTTTCGCTGTAAGTTGGACTTTCGGGGTCAAGCCATGTTCCTACGACGAAAAATGTCGCCTTTACGTCGTATTCTTTAAGAATATCAAGAATTTTTTCGCAGTTCTTGGGAGACGGCCCGTCGTCAAATGTCAGGTATACGATATCTTCGAAAAGATATCTTTTCAGCACCTTTATTTCCTCTATTTCTTTTTCAAGTTCTGTTTTCTTTGTTTTAAGACTTTCAATTTCAGCCATAAATTCTTTGGCCTCTCGGGTTTTGTTGTCGGCCTCTTTTTTATAAGCCGTGACTTCCGCCTCTTTTGCCGAGGCTTCTGCTTTCAGGGTGTCGGCTTGTCCGTTTAAAAAGACGGAGCCGCCTAAAAATATAGCTATAAAAATAATACAAAAAATTTTAAACTTCATAATCGGAATCCCTCATTCCTCGTTATATTCGTCAATCTGAGCCTGCAAATCCGAGACTTCTTGTTCAAGTTGCTCTTTTTGCTCCGAATTCTCCGAAATTTGAGTTTCCGACTCCGCTATGGCGTTTTGCGCGTTTTTTATTTCAGAATCAGCGTTTCCGTTTGGAATCGCGTAATTAAAATATTTAATAGCGTAAATAGCGAATATTACGGCGGATATGGCGAAAAAGATAAGGAAGATTATATTCGTTATATAATTTATCTGTTTTTTTCTTTTTCTTTGTTTTTTTCTTCTTTGTTTTTCTTCAAAAGAAATTTCCCTGATTCTTTTTTCTTGGTCCTGGTACATATTAAATCTCCTTATATAAAAAACATTTAATTTTATATTGATACGATTTTATATCAATATAAAAACATATTTTATATTGATATAATCAAATATTGAACAGGTGTCCCTCTATTGAGATATTCTTTTATTGATCATTATAATTAAATTTTCAAATTACTTATAGATTTTTATATTATCTTTAACTTTTATATTTTTTATAAAATTCTATAAGAAATACAAATTTTTTATTTATAATTTATTTGCGAATTATTTAACAATTATATTTTTCCTTTTATAATTTTATAATATAAAATATAATTTATAATATAAAAGGAAAATTTTTATATTTTTGCGAATGAATTTTCTTTTTATTATATTATTGTAATTATTGTATAAATTAAAATTTATAAGACTGCAACCTAATAACTCAAAAAAACATTGGCTTTTTTGAGTAAAGTTTGATATTGCGAAAACACGGAATAACGTGTTTAATTTGTCTTCTTAAATTATTACAAACCCTTTGAATAATCGGAAAAACAGGCTTTCAAAAAACATAATTTTTTCAGAGATACTCAATATTTTGAAAATATGAAAATTTGTTATTTTATTTTGCCTCTCAGTATATTATAACACAATTTTATTGGTTTTTCAATATGTTTTTATGGATAAATATGTGACATCTCTCAAAAAAGTGAAAAATTGGGGAGTTTATTTTTTTCAAGGGAAAGAATAGCGTAATTGCCTGAAAAGCCAATAGAACCTGGGTTTAAAAATAAAATTTCGTCTTCTTTTTTTGCTTTTTGAAAATGTGTGTGCCCAAATAACGCGACATCGCAATTCTCATGCTTCGCCGACTGTTTCAGTAGGGAGATATCGATTTTGACTCTTTCTTTATGACCGTGAGAACAATATATTTTATGTCCTTCGATTTCCGTAATTATTTTTTCCGGATATTCGGACCATAGGTCGTTATTTCCTTTTATTATCATAATTGTTTTTTGCGGAAAGATTTTTTTTAAATATTCGGCGTCCTCCACGCAGTCTCCAAGAAAGATAATTCTGTCTATATTATGTTTTCCGGTAGCTTTTTCCATTTCGGAAAGCATATTATGAGAATCCGAAAAGACAAGAATATCCATGTTTAAACCTCCGATACTTATAAGATAATACCACAAAAATATTGTAAAGTCAATAAAATTTAGAAAAATCACAGTTTTTTCATTTTACGCATAATTTGTAACAGTGAAGGTCGGTATTTCGGCCGGAATAAATTTTGCGGAGGCGATAAAATGACTAATTTTTTTGACGGGGTTGATAAAACAAAGCTCGATAACGCGATAAACTTGATAAAAAACAATATCGGGCCGAGCGAGAGTATGAAAATCGAAAAGGCGGTCAAAGATCAAAGAGAACTTGAAAAACTTCTTGACGGGCTTGGAAGTAAAGAACGGGCCGCGATTTTAAAAATAATGAACGATCCGCAGCTTCTTTCCGCCATTTTGACATCTCCAAAGGCTCGCGAAGGTATAAAAAAATTTCTCAGTGAAAGATAGGTGAGCGTATGAGCGATATTCTTTCCGGAATCAATGAGATTTTAGATGACCCTAACGCCGTAGCCAAGATCGGGGAAATAGTTAATTCTCTCGGTCTTAACGGAAATGGCAATTCTTCCTCCGGTTCTGAAAATAACGGAAATTCGGGTCAATCTTCAAATACTTCTTCCGGAGATTTGCAAAAAAACTCCGAATCGTCTTCCGAAGATTCCGTTCCTTCGTCTTCGAATAATATTTCTTCCTCTTCTAACGCCCTTTCCGGACTCCTCTCGGGGTTAGGCAATATTAATTTCTCATCTTCCGACAGGCATATAAATCTTTTGAGAGCGATTCAGCCATATATGAGAAACGAGCGTTCGGATAAGATAAATTCGGCGATTAAAGCTATATCGATACTTAAAACGCTTTCGAATATTAAATAAAAGGAGGGAGCTTTTTTGTATAACGATTTTCGTTTTAAAAACGCCGCTGTCGAAGAGCGGCGGGGAGTAGAGGATTTTTATAAACAAAGCGGAAATTTTCACGGATATTCAGATACACCTTCTTCCGGGCTAAAAGAGATCTCCGACGAGAAATTATCTCATTCTTCTTTGACGGAAAATAAAGAGACCCTTGCTAAAAGTCCTCCTGGACATTTTGGGGGAAACGACCATAAACACAGCCGCGGCAACGGCTTTTTGTCTAAATTTTTCGGAGGAGGACTTTTTTCCGGAGGAAGCCTTCTTGGCGGAGGGCTCTCCGGATTTCTCGGGCGAATGCAGGAGGACGATTTGGTTCTCGCTTTGGTCTTTTTTTTGATATTTAACGAACATAATGATGACGATTGGATTTTGTTAATTATTCTTGCCGCTCTGTTTCTTACATAGAAAACGCCTCTGTAAACATTTACAGAGGCGTTTTCTATATTTTTAAATCCGTTTTTGTTTTTATTTTATTGCAAATTATTATAAGAATAAAAGCCGCTGCGGCTGTACCTGCCCAATAGACGCAGACTGACGACCATCCGCCGTTTTCAATAAGATTTCCCGTAAGCATGTTAGAGAACGCCGCTCCGAAATATATAAAAGCGTCTGTCATTCCCGCCATTGTCCCGACAAGATTGTATTCGGAAAAGTGAAGAGGTATAAATGAAGTGAAGAGCGGGGTTATTCCGAACATCGTTCCTAAGAGAATTACGGTAAATATAATCAGAGGTATTTCTCCAAACCGTAAAGATATGACGGTTATCAAAGAAAAAATAAGGGCCGCCGCGGATAAAATAATTATATCCCTAAAAATATTATTTTTTGTTCTTTTAATAAGAAATCTTGAAACGAGAGTTCCAAAAAAATTGATTATGGGAACTGTCATAAGTACAAATACTGACATCCATGGAGACATTTCTTTCATTCCGGAAAGCAAAGTCGGGAACCAATAATTTATACTTTCTCTTATCATTCCGTGAGTCACGGCGCAGACAAGAGCGAAAATTATCGCTATTAGAACGGTTTTATTTTGTTTCACGCTTTTGTATTTAGTTTGATTTTGATACGCGGCGTTTTTTATATTTATATCTCGATTTATATATCGCAGCGATTTGCTTTTTTCTTTTTCTTTGAAAAACACAGCGAATAAAAAACAGAACGCGAAAGCGACTATCGCCGGAATAATGAAGATAGTTCTCCATGAAAAATACATTGAGTATATGGAAGAAAGACCCCAAGCCAACATATATCCCATAACTATCGCAAAAGGCATAAACGCCGTCGCCCGGATAAGTTTTTTCCCTTGAAAATTTACAGAAAGAGTATGTACGAGAGGAGACCAGATCATAGACTGGAAAATTCCGTTCAGAGCCCATGTAAAAATCATCGCCGTGTGATTGGAGAGCAGTCCAAGCGTAAGATTGCAAAAGGCAGAGCCTAACAGGCCAATAAAGATGAGCGGTTTTCCGGATATTTTATCTCCCAGTCTCCCGAATAAAAATTGACCCAAAGCATAACACCAGAGAAACGCTCCCGAAAGAAATCCTTGCGTCGTCGTCGACATTCCGACTTCCGATGCCATGAAAGGAAGAGCCACGGAAATATTCACTCTGACAAGATAAGTTATGACATAAGCTAAAAAACAAAAAAATAACGTCGATTTTTGGCTGGGAGAAAATCGGTCGTTTTTTTTATAAGGCGGGAGATTTCCCATTATTTTATATCCCTCGGTTTCTTTTTGATAGACAGATTGTTTTTTTATTATCCGGATCAAAATGTCTCAATGAATTTTAAATATCTTTTATAATTAAATCGCCGATGTCCCTCGCCTCTAAGGCGGCGGGGGACATTCAGACTTTCAGTGAGGATTTTAATCCTCCACTGAAAGTCTGAGGAGCAAAGCTCCTTGGC
>CAJFPG010000040.1 GCA_904398665.1 Candidatus Geddesella stercoravicola
AAACAAGGAGTTGTTATTTCCGCCGTTCAAATTAACAGAGGCTCTCTTGAACAACATTTTATTAAAGTTGCGAAAGGAGAGTAAAAATATGGGAGCTTTTTTATACGGAATTTTTTTGCAGTGGAAATTGGATATAAGAAGCAAAACGTTACTTATTACTTGTTATATCGTTCCTTTATTATTTTTTGCCGTAATGGGAGAAATTTTTACGGAGGTTATGCCGGATTATAAGCATACTTTGATTCAATCCATGACAATCTTTGGCGTGACAATGGGGGCTTTGATAGGCCTGCCTCCGTCCCTTGTTGAGATTTACGCGAGCGATATAAAGAAAGTATACAGGGCGAACGGAGTTCCGGTGTGTTTGGGCTTTGTTCTGACAAATATATCGGCGTTTATTCATTTATTTATTACGAGCGTTATTATTTATTTTGTCGCTCCTATTTTGTTCGACGCCGATATTCCTAATAATCCGGGCTTATATTTTGCGTGTCTGTCTGTTTTTATAATGGTCTCTCTCGGTATCGCGAGTGTTATAGGTTTGTCGGTAAAAGATCAAGCGAAAACTTCTATGCTGTCTATAATTATTTTCTTACCGTCGATTATGCTTTCCGGAATAATGTTTCCGACTGACCTTTTGCCCAATGTTTTACGGGTCGTTGGAAAATTATTTCCAGCGTCTTGGGGATACATATTAATCGAATCGGATATGTTTGATTTTATGAGTTTTGCGCCTCTTTTGATAATTTTTATTGTTTCTTTGTTTATATGCGTTGTTTTACTGAAAAAAGTGGGTAAATAACGAATTTTAATTAGGTTTTAACCGGATTAGGCCGCAAAATTATAGAGATGAACAGTTTATTTCGGAAAATAGGTGAAAATTTATATAGAAAGAATTATAAATATTTTTAAAGTTCTCTATTAGATTTGTCGTATTTATAAATAAAAAATTTTATTATTTAAATAAAAATAAAAAATTAAAAAAAATGACAATACAATATAAATTTAATAGGAATCAAAAGGAGCGATAGCCTTTTGTTAAAATACAAAAAATTAACAAATCAGTAATGTAAAAATGAGCAATAAATAGCAATCTTTCAAACATACGACAAAATTGATATCAAATATAATAATTCTATGTTCTTTGATTTTTAAAACCATCCATAATAAATATCGGAAGTGTGTCTGGAAATAAATACCAATCGTTTATTATTATTTAATCATATCCTATTTTAAATTTATTTATTGTTGAATACTTTTTACATTTTTAATAGATTCATTTATATTTTCAATATATATCTATACCTCGACAAATATTTTCAATTTTGAACCATTTCACCGCTGAGTCACTTATATAAATATAATGGGCAATATAATGGGTTGATAACGATATAATTGTTAGATTCATGGTTTATATAACGATTATAATAAACATGAAAATTTAATTTAGATTTTCATGTTTTAGTTTTATATGTGGAGAATGGTATACTCTCTAGGAATAATAACTGGGGAATTTAAAATATGTTTGTGCTAACATTAGCGAATCGAAATAAATATTCTTTATTACAAAAATAATACGCTTTTTTATGAAAAAATACGGACGAAGTTTTATATGGTTAATAAACCGGAGAAATCAAAACGGTAAGGATGTATATCCGAAAATTAATAAAATAAGTTTTTATTGTTAAAAAAACTCAGAAATATAATTTCTTTTCGGATTTACCCATTGATAAAACATTATTTTCAATAATTTATTTATATTTAAAATTAAGTTTTATATAAAATGTATTTTAATATTTTTAATATACAAAATATGTGATAAAAATTAAGAATATTATTTGAGTTTAGTTGAGATTTTGTTTAGATATTTTAATACTTTATAGTTGTAATTAAGGAGAGTAATAATGAGCGATAATGTTAAAATTCGTTTGGCGACGTCGAATGACACGGAAAAATTATTGGAAATATACGCTCCTTATGTGGCAAAAACCTCAATTTCTTTTGAGTATAAAATTCCATCTGTCGAGGAATTTTCCGCCAGAATAGAAAAAACATTAAAAAAATATCCATATATTGTGGCTGAAATAAACGGTGAGATTTTAGGTTATTCTTATACAAGCGAATTTAATAAGAGAGACGCTTATAATTGGGCGGTGGAAATTTCTATCTATATTAAGGAAAATAAACGGAAAACAGGTTTAGGAAGAAAACTTTATGAGGCAATAGAAAAAATAAGTAAGGCTCAGAATATTACAAATTTAAACGCGTGCATAGCCTGTCCAAATGTTGAGGATAGATATTTGACGAGAAACAGTATAGAATTTCACAGGCATATGGGTTACAAAACAGTTGGAAAATTTCATCAATGCGGTTATAAATTCGGATATTGGTATGACGTTGTTTGGATGGAAAAAATAATTGGATATCATGACAGTTCTCCGAACCCAGTTATTTTATTCCCCGATTTAAATAAAAAAGTTTTGCGTGATATCGGAATCGAATAAAACGACTTTATATAATTTGATATTGTAAAATATAAAATAAATAAAATAATATTTTTGTATTTATTTTTATTATTCGAATTTTTTTATCTCGATAATTCAGCTATGTTATGACGATTTAAAATGATTTCCTAAGATGAAATAAAATATTAAAATATCAATTTAATGATTTTTAAATCTTATCTTAATAAAAATTAAGAATTAATAGGGGATAATTTTTTATATCTATAACGTAGGAGTTATAATGACCGGATTTCTGATACTGGCAAGACTATGGCAGTGTCAATTATCTCAACAGATTCTCAGTTAAACAAATTGACATATGTGCTTATAAATGATTTTTATAATTATCTTTCAAAGGGATATTTCGCCGTATTTGCCGGAGTCTAACACTCAAAATCTTATCGTTATTGAGACTTTTTAACATTTATAAAACAGTTTGCTAATAAAGAACAGATGTTATTATCGATGGCATTGGAAATTGGTTTTGGGTTCCGCGAACAAAAGCGACGCAAAAGGTTATGAAATTTATTATGTTATATTACGGTAAAGTAAAGCAAAAATGTTGAAATGAATTATTAAGAGCTTGCAATCAGATAAAAAATTGATATAGAGCCGGTAAAATCTATTTGAGAGCAGCTTCATAAATTCGGGGATTCTATGTAATGTCTAGACCGCAACGGACTCATTTCTTGAACAAATCGTTTATGAATAAAAGGTAGAATTAAAAAGATAAAAAAATATATATTGTGTTGATCTCCATATCCATTAATTTATTAAAACATACTGTTTCCTCAATTATTAAATTACGTTTATTGGGCGGTATTGACATTTCTATTTTTTTATTGTATACTTAATTGTGATTTTAATTGGAGGGAATTTAGATGCTGTATCATAAAATGAAAGTTGCCGGGATAGATTGTTCGCTTCCTATTTGCAGGGTTTCGGACGATTTATATATCGGGGCTTTTATTATATTGGGGAACGCGGCTTTATCGGAAGCCGCGGCTAAACAACTTTTAGAAAAAGCTCCCGAATATGACTATATTATAACTGCCGAAGCGAAAGGAATTCCTTTGGCTCACGAGATGGCGCGTCAACGCGGGGATAAATGTTATGTTGTTGCAAGAAAATATCCCAAGCTTTATATGACCGGCGTTTTTGAGGTTTCGGTCAATTCCATAACTACGGATAAGAATCAAAAACTTTATTTAGATATCGCTGAGGCGGATATGATGCGAGGGAAGAGGATTCTTATTGTTGACGATGTGGTCTCCACCGGAGAGTCCTTGGTCGCTATCGAAAAGCTTGTTGAGAAGGCGGGAGGTATTATCGTGGGGAAAATGGCGATTCTCGCGGAAGGAGACGCTCAGGAACGAGATGATATTATTTATTTAGAGAAATTACCGGTATTTGATAAAGACGGAAATATAATCGGTTGATACTAATACAAAAAGACAAAGGACTCGGATAATTTTATCTGAGTCCTTTATTGGTGTCATTAGAGATGGAAATAAACTTTCGCTTATTCCAGTAGGAGGAAAAGCGCTGAGTTGTAAAAAGAGCGGAGGTACAAAAAGTTCGAGAATCTGATGCGAGTGAAAGACTTAGAAAGAAAAACCTCATATATAAATAGTAGTGGTTTGGCGATCGCATTAGTAAAATACAGGAGGTTTTTCAAATGAAATAAAATAACGATATAAAAAGTGCAATGCACAGCGGTACAGATGTCAGTACCATATAGAATTTGTAATAGTGTGTTGAGTCACCAAAATACTTTTCCTTTCTG
Source organism: Candidatus Geddesella stercoravicola (assembly GCA_904398665.1). Classification (GTDB taxonomy): domain Bacteria; phylum Bacillota; class Clostridia; order Oscillospirales; family UBA644; genus Geddesella; species Geddesella stercoravicola. The sequence goes on from CAJFPG010000040.1 coordinate 4,291, forward strand.
TATGTGGAGTGAAAAGTGCCGGAGTTGACTGTAGGTATCAGTGTGTGATTGATAATACTATCGCATTTGCACCAAAATTTAGAAGTTAGAAGAAAAGGATATACTGAAAACTAAAAAAAGATATTGAAGAAATATTTAGAAAATTATGAATCAAAAAGGCCTAGAAATAACAGAAGAGGAAATATGCTCTGGTCATATATATGCTTTTGATATCCACCGCACATAAGTATAGGGCAATTTATGGGATATATCAACGGAAAAAGCATTTTGACAATTTTCGCGACCGATACGCAAATTTGAAGTATAAAAATGGCTCAAAAAGTTTTTGGTGTAGAAGCCATTATGTGGATACGGTCGGTTGAAATAAAAAAGTTATATAGTAATATATATAATGAATCAGCTAGAAAAAGATAATCAGCGGACCAAATTATAATAAAAAATTACCGACCTGTTTACAGGTTTACAATAGAAAGTGGAAAAAAGACAACCGCACGCGAGCGGTTGTAGAAGAATGTGATGCGGCGCTAAATTTTGCTAAACTTTCGAAATCTCTTTTAAGGGGCAGGCAAGTAATCATCCTTTTATATGAGCCGGAACGATTCACCGGTTCAACC
>CAJFPG010000041.1 GCA_904398665.1 Candidatus Geddesella stercoravicola
ATGGACGCGAGTTCAAAAACTCGCGTCCGTATTTTTTAATGTATCTATACGAATATTTTGGGATTAGTCCTTAATGTTGAATTTCTTCTTAAACCTGTCAACACGTCCTCCGGTATCTACCAGTTTTTGTTTCCCGGTGAAGAAGGGATGGCATTTAGAACAAATTTCTACGCGGATATTGTCTTTTGTGGAACGGGTCGGGATTTCGTTTCCGCACACACATTTTATGACAGTTTCCTTGTATTCGGGATGGATTCCGTCTTTCATTTTTTATTTCCTCCTAAAGATAGTATAGCGCATATTCGCTATCCGTTTTAGTAGTATTCGCCTTTTGGCGTTCATACTTATGAAGTATATCATATTTTTTTTAAAAAATCAATAGCTATAAGAGAATTATCGACGAATTTCACAGAATCGTCGAAATATTTTTTAAATAAGCTTCGCTTTTTTTAAAACGGAAGCTAGTCTTTTTTCGTTTTTTTCGCTCATTTCGCAAAGCGGGAGTCGGCCTTTCCCTACGGGATATCCCATCATAGTAAGCGCTTTTTTTACTGGTATCGGATTTGTTTCGGAAAATAGAGCCGAACAGATTTCTGAAATTTCTCTTTGCAGAGCGGCGGCTTCCGCGTTTTTACCCTTTTCAAAAGCTTCGCAGAGAAGATGCATTTTTTTTGGCATAATATTGGCGGCGACAGAAATTACGCCGATTCCGCCTACCGCGAGTGTCGGAAGTGTGAGCCCGTCCTCGCCGCTGTATATTGAGAGAGAATCCTCGCATAGATTCATAGTTTTTATGATACTTTCTATATTTCCGTTCGCCTCTTTGACGGCCACTATGTTCGGGTGCTCCGCGAGCTTTTGATAAGTTTCAGGTAAAATATTGAGTCCCGTTCGGGAGGGAACGTTATATAAAATTATGGGCAAGGAGGTTCTGTCCGCTATGTAAAAGTAATGCTCTATAAGTCCGGTTTGAGTGGTTTTATTGTAATACGGTGTTACTAAAAGCAACGCGTCCGCTCCGGCATCCTCCGCGGCGAGAGAGAGCGAGAGCGCTGTCCCGGTGTTATTGCTGCCCGCCCCCGCGATAATAGGAACCTTTCCTTTCGCTTTTTTTACCGCTGTTTCGATAATTTGCCGATGTTCTTTTTTTGATAGCGTCGATGCTTCCCCCGTGGTTCCGCACACGGCGATAGCGTCGATATCGTTTTCTATTTGAAAATCTATGAGACGTCCTAAAAGATCTAAATCCGTTGTGTTATCTTCCTTGAAGGGCGTTACCAGAGCGACGGCGGCCCCCTTGAAGACGATGTTTTTCATTTTTCGGATTATCAGCCTTTCGGTAAAGTTATTGTCTTGGAATCTTACTTTTTATCATTTTCCCATAAGTCGATAAGTTTGATCGCTATTTGGACGGCGTTTGTAGCGGCCCCTTTTCTTATGTTGTCCGCTACTACCCAGAGATTGAGGCCGTTTTCGACGCTGAAATCACGGCGTATTCTTCCCACGTAAACGTCGTTTGTCCCGGCGGCGGTAATCGCCATTGGATATACGTTATTTTTCGGGTCGTCTTGCAGAATTATTCCTTCGCTTTGTGAAAGAAGTTTTTTTATGTCTTCGATTTCGAAGGGGGTTTCAAGCTCGAGGTTGATACTTTCGCTGTGAGACGCGAATACCGGAACTCTTACGCATGTAGCGGTGACTTTCATATTCGGTTTTCCGAGAATCTTCCTTGTTTCGTTGACCATTTTTATTTCTTCTTTCGTATATCCGTCCTCGGTAAAGACGTCTATATGTGGAAGACAGTTTGAAAATATCGGATGTGGAAATTTCTTCGGGGGTTCTCCCTTTATCCCGTTTTCAAGGTCTTTGTATCCTCCGAGGCCCGCTCCTGAGACCGCTTGATAAGTTGAATACACAACTCTTTTTATTCCGTATTTATCGTCTATCGGCTTCATCGCGACCATGGCCTGTATCGTCGAGCAATTGGGATTCGCGATAATTCCTTTGTTTTTATATTTGGAGATATCTTGAGGGTTTACCTCCGGCACCACGAGAGGAACGTCCTTATCCATTCGCCAAGCGGAGCTGTTGTCTATTACGACACAACCGTGAGCGGCCGCTATCGGAGCGTATTTTTCGCTTGTAGAGCCTCCGGCTGAAAAAAGAGCGATGTCAAATCCGTCGTCAAAACTTGTTTCGCACAGTTCCTGAACAGTATATTCCTTATTCATAAATTCTACCGTTTTACCCGCTGATTTCGCAGACGCGAAAAGCGTATAGTCCGCTTTAAGGTCATATTCTTCGAGAACTTTTAGAAAAGTACGTCCGACCATTCCCGTCGCTCCGACTATCGCGATTTTATAATTTTTCATAAAGAAACATCCTTCTTTCTTCTTTATCGAATAAAATAACCCTCAATTCAAAATATGCCGATAATTTTTTTTTGTCTCTTATTTAGAAAGAATTTTAACACTTTTTTCTTTCTTATTGACAACTGTCGTCGGCGGAAGTATAATAAATTATAAGGCTTTTATCGATAAGATAATAATAGCGAGATACTTCGTATCATTTTTTGTATATTATATTGTGTATTATTACTTATATTATATCTTATACTTTTAAAAAAGTAAAGTAATAAAATTTAAAATTTATACGAAATTCAGGAGAATTATGAAACTTTCGGATTTTAATTATTATCTTCCCGAAAATCTTATCGCTCAATTTCCTTATGAAAAGAGAGACGAGTGCAGGCTTTTGATTTTGGATAAAGTCACGGGAAAAACGGAAGATAAATATTTTTATGAAATTGTTGATGAGCTTAACGCGGGGGACGTCCTTGTTTTGAATGACAGTCGAGTGATTCCGGCCAGGCTTTTCGCCAAGAGAAAAGATACCGGTGCAGACGTCGAGGTTTTTCTTATACGGCCGATGTCCGCCGGACGCTGGGAATGTATGGTACGTCCCGGGAAAAAGGCAAGGACGGGGAGGGAATTGTATATAGGGGATATTTCTTTGAAGGTCGAAGATGAAATGGAAAATGGAAATCGAGAGATTTCTTTTGACTGTGAGGGAGACCTTGACGAGAAATTGAAGTCTGTCGGGGAAATGCCGTTGCCCCCGTATATACATGAAAAACTTGACGACCCTGAAAAATATCAAACCGTTTACGCCAAATACGACGGGTCTGTCGCGGCGCCTACGGCGGGGCTTCATTTTACGGAGGAATTATTGTCAAAAATAAGAGATAAAGGCGTCGAGATCTGTTTTGTTACCTTACATGTCGGAATCGGTACGTTTCGTCCTGTTAAGACAGAGAACATACTGGAACATAAAATGCACGAGGAATATTACATCTTTCCGAAAGATACGGCGAAAAAAATCGAGCTGGCGAAAAAAGAGGGAAGAAGGGTTGTTTCTGTCGGGACAACCGCGTGTAGGGTTCTCGAAACGGTGGGAAAAAAATTCCAGGATTTAAATTTCGCTTATGATTGCGGTTTGACGGATATATTTATTTATCCTGGTTATGATTTCCGCGTAGTTGACGCCCTTATAACAAATTTCCATCTTCCGCAGAGCACTCTTATAATGCTTGTCTCCGCTCTGACCGGGCGAGAAAATATCATGAGAGCTTATAATGAGGCGGTGGAGAAAAAATATAGGTTTTTCTCTTTTGGGGACGCTATGTTTATTCGCTGACGTTTTATTCTCGATGAAAAGGTTATTCTTTAAAATCTTAATATTTTAACTTTGAATATTTTCCTTAAATATTTTTATGATTTAGCGATATAGCGATATAAAAATATATTTGCGAAAAGTATTGAGATTTTTTTGAGCGTTTTATGCTTCGGAGACTTTGTCGGAAAAAATAGTAATTTAGCAATCGTCGAATTTAGACGCGATTTTTCAGCGTTAAGCGAGAATATGGTATGAGAAAAATATTTTGAAAGCGTTCGGGAGTTTTGCGGTTTCTTTCCTATTGTCGGTTAAGATATGTTTTTTATTAACGGCGGCGTTGAAAAAAAGATAAGATGAGAGTCGGAGGGGGAAAGATAAAAACAGTAGATAAAAATTAAGGATAAACATTAAAGATAAAAGTTTTTATAGAAGGCGGTACAAATAAAAGTTTGCTAAAAAATTTAAAATTTGAGAATGAATTCGCGAAATTCGCGATAAAAGTTTAAAGATTGAAGTTGAGGGATAAAAAATCGTTAAAAAATTAAAGGTTAGATTAAAGATTTGTCGTGAAATTTTAAATTTTAATAATAACGAAAGCTCAAAACCGTATATACTTTAAATATTTAAGTTTGAAAATTAGGCGATAAATATTTTTATTATTTAATATAAAAAATTTAATGTAATTTTTTTATATTCAAATTTATATTTAATTTATATTTAAATTTTGTACTTTTTTTACTATTAAAAATTATAATTTATAAATCATAAATTCAAAAGATTATCAATAAGTTTGTCAAGAATTATTAAACATTAAGATATAAGGTTAAAAATATATGTTTACGATTTTAAAAAAAGAAAAAGCGGCGAGGCTGGGAAAATTTGAAACGGTTCACGGAACGATAAATACTCCGGTTTTTATGAACGTAGCTACTTCCGCCGCGATTAAGGGCGGGGTTTCCGCGTTTGATTTGCGAGGCGTCGGATGTCAGGTTATGCTTTGCAACACTTACCATCTGCATTTGCGGCCTACGGATGTCGTTGTCAGAGAACTTGGCGGACTCCGAGCTTTCACGGGCTGGGACGGCCCCGTTTTGACCGACAGTGGAGGCTTTCAGGTATTTTCGCTTTCGTCTCTGAGAAAAATAAAAGAAGAAGGCGTGACTTTTGCTTCTCATATTGACGGACGCCGTATTTTTATGGGGCCGGAAGAAAGCATGAGAATACAATCGAATCTTGCTTCTACTATTGCGATGGCTTTCGACGAGTGTATAGAGAATCCGGCGGAATACGATTATACGAAAAAGTCTATAGAAAGAACATATCGCTGGCTTGTTAGGTGCAAAGCCGAGATGGAAAGGTTGAACTCTGAGGAAGAGACTTTGAATAAAAATCAGCTTCTTTTCGGAATAAATCAGGGAAGCACTTACGCCGACCTCAGGGTGTCTCACATGAAGCAAATCTCGTCTCTCGACCTTGACGGGTATGCGATAGGAGGGCTTGCCGTCGGGGAAACGGCTGAGGAAATGTATCGTATAATAGAGGCGATAGAACCTTTTATGCCTGACAATAAACCCCGTTATTTGATGGGAGTGGGAACTCCCGTAAATATTCTCGAAGCGGTCGCGAGAGGCGTCGATTTCTTTGACTGCGTCATGCCGTCAAGAAATGCTCGGCACGGGCATCTTTTTACTTCAAAGGGCATAATAAATATACATAACGCTAAATATATCAAAGATATGAGTCCGGTTGACGATGAATGCGATTGTACTTTGTGTAAAAATCATTCGCGAGCTTATCTTCGGCATCTTATCGTCGCGGGGGAAATGCTCGGAATGAGACTCGCCGTGCTTC
>CAJFPG010000042.1 GCA_904398665.1 Candidatus Geddesella stercoravicola
AGATTTTATAGACAAATCCGATAAAATAGGAATTGTTAACGGATTGGCATATACTACCGTAGGAGGAGAACTTCTGCCGATAGAGGTATCTTCTCTGCCTGGGTCGGGTAAAATAGAATTTACAGGTTCTCTCGGAGACGTAATGAAGGAATCTGTAAAAACGGCTATTAGCTATGTAAGATCAGTCTCCGACAATTTGGGCATAGACCCTGATTTTTATAAAAATCGAGACATACATTTTCACTTTCCGGAAAACGCGATTCCGAAAGATGGGCCTTCCGCGGGGATAGGAATAGCTCTCGCCCTAATAAGCGAGCTTTCCGGACGAAAAGTGAAAGGAAATGTCTCCATGACGGGAGAAATTACGTTAAGAGGAAAAGTCCTTCCGATAGGAGGTCTTAAAGAAAAAACAATGGCGGCTTATAAATCCGGCATGAAAACCGTAATAGTTCCGAAAAACAATATGGTTGACCTTGAAGAAATAGATAAGAATATCTATGATTCCCTTCAATTTATACCAGCGGAAACAATGAACGACGTTATTAAGGTTTCTTTAAGATAAGAAAGGAATTATTATGAACTTTCAGAACGCCGAATTTATAACGAGTTGGTTTAACAAAGGAGAAAAGTTTACTCTGGCGCTAAAACCGGAAATATTGTTTGTGGGAAGATCTAACGTCGGTAAATCATCAATGATCAACAAAGTTCTCAATAGAAAGGCGCTTGCGAGAACGAGTTCAAAGCCTGGCAAGACCGTTTCTATAAATTTCTTTGAAATAGACAAAACCGCATATCTAGTCGATTTACCTGGATACGGATTTGCTCAGAGATCAAAAGAGGAACGAAAGAATTGGGGTAGTCTCATTGAGGATTATTTTGCTCTTGAGCGCGATATAAGAATGATATTTTTGCTTATAGACATAAGACATGATCCTTCGGAAAATGATTTGATGATGTACAACTATCTTATGGCGAAAAATTTTCTTTTTTGCGTCGCGGCCACAAAAGCGGATAAACTTTCCAATAAGGCACAGCAAGCACAAATAGATAAATTTTCTCTTCTTTTCGGAGTGCAAGTTATCCCCTTCTCTTCCTTGACAGGCGTCGGGACGAAAGAGATCAGAGAGATCATAGAAGATTCTTGCAATGATTTGCCGAGAGATGATACATAACCGCCCCCCTTTATTCACTGTACAATTATAATATATAACTATAATATATAACAAAAAAATTAAGAATAAAGACCGAATAAAGTATAAAGTATTCGGTCTTTATTCTTAAATACAATAGCGACAATAAATAAAAATAATAAAAAAATATTAGATTAGCGCTTTTAGACGATAGGATATGAAATAACGCAAAGCCGCATGAACACTATTTTTTCTGCATGTCAATACTCTGCCACTGGGTTATAGAACGTCTTGATTGGTGCCTAAATGGTGCCCAAATTTCACGCCGGGCTATAAAAGGCTGCAAGAAGCAGTAAAGAGATAATGAGGTTAAAACTCTATTTCATTACTGTTTTTACTGTTTTTGGAATTTAGGGAGTTGCTTGCTATCTTTTAGTTTTGTCAGTCGCATAGTATGCCGCACCGTGTATGCACGTTTTGTTGCGCAGTAGAACGCCATTTCGAGGGGCACGAGTATAAAAACCCTTACCGCTCCCGATTCTGTGTCTACAAAGCCTTACAGATAGCGGCTTAATAAGTTTCTACTTCGTAACGTTTTTTCATGATATATAGAGGGCGAAAGCACTCTTTGCTTTCGCTCCTTGATTGCCCCACAGCAGAGGCAGACGGGCTTGTCAATGGCGGTCACAGCCGTTCTATTCACCATTAGCAAGAGCAGATGACTCTGCTACCGCTTAGAGGGTTATTTGGTTATTATGTTCGTCTAAGTAAATTCAAGACTTCTTTTTCGTTAAATAAATTATAGTCGCCCATAACACCTGATTTATGATATACAATTCCATCTTTTTCGTTTTGCTCTAAGTATCCGATAAACTTTTGAATACCATCTTCTTTAATGCACTGGACAAATGCCCTCATTTTAATTTTGCCAGGTGCAAGCATATCCTTATCACAGGGAGAATCCGAACATTCCCAACAACCTTTAATACCTTTTAATGTACAACAATTATACTGATAGCACCCCTCTGGGGACAATCTTTTCCCACAATTATTTTCTGATTTGCAACTGCACTTCCCGTCAGGGCAACAAAAGCCACAAACTAATCCACAATATTGCTTATTGAGTTTTCGTTCATTTAAATACCTCTAATTATATAAAAATAACGTTACTGCTTTTTGGAGTTTATTGTATCATATTCTGCTCTATTGTTCCACTTCATTCGCTAAGCCTTATATGATAAATAGTCATTTACAAAAATGCAAAAATGGTTTGGAGGAGTTCCCAATAAGTCATTTTTAGGAAGAGGGTCCCCTCTTCCTATGCTTGCTCTTCCAAAACCACTCTGAAATAAGGGAACAGAATGGAAAGGAAGAGATTTTTAAGCAATATCCTACACAGGTTCTTGGTGCTAAAATGGTGCCCGGTCTTACAAAACCACTTTGTACGGAGAAACAGCAAGATAAATGACGATACGCAAAAAGCCTTGATTTTAAGCCATTTTCTCATGGTGTCATAAACATTTATGAGGGCTTGTAAGAAGATTTTCATCTATCAAATCAATAAAAAATAAAAAATCTAATCTATTAAAAAAATATTAAAGACTATAATAAAATATAATAAAAACTGATTGAACAGCGGAAATTTATCTATTTTTAATTTCGATATATTGTTTTTCTTCCGAAACACTCATATACGCAGGTCTTATAATTTTTCCGGAATTTATTATTTCCTCTATACGATGAGCGCTCCATCCAACGACTCTCGCGATGGCAAACAACGGCGTATACAATTCTATCGGAATATTTAAAAGCCTATAAGCAAATCCGCTATAAAAATCGACGTTCGCGCTGACATTTTTTTTCATATTTTTCTTTTTCGCGACCATTTGCGGAGCCAATTTTTCAATTTTATTATAAAGCTCAAATTCGCTTTCGCATTCTTTTTCTTTTGCAAGTTTTTTAACGTAATTCCTGAGAATTTGAGCTCTTGGATCGGAAATGGTATAAACAGCGTGTCCTATGCCGTAAATCAAACCGCTTTTATCAAAAGCTTTTTTATCCAAAATTTTTTCCAAATAAGCCGAAATTTCTTCGTCGTCATTCCAATCTTTTACATTTTTACCTATATCATTAAACATCAAAGACACTTTTATGCTCGCGCCTCCGTGTTTCGGTCCTTTCAGAGAGCAGAGAGCCGCCGCGACAGCCGAATAAGTGTCGGTTCCTGACGATGTAACCACATGGGTTGTAAAAGTTGAATTATTTCCTCCTCCATGCTCCGCGTGAAGAATTAAAACTTTATCTAATACTTCCGCTTCAAGTCGAGAATACTTTTTATTCGGGCGAAGCATAGCGAGAAAATTTTCCGCGAGAGATTTTTCAGGATCCGGATAATGTATGTAAAGACTTTTGTTTTTGGCTATATGATTATACGCGTGATAAGCATATACCGCGATTCTCGGAATTCGGGATATGAGTTGCAAAGATTGTTTCAAAACATTGGGTATTTCAAGAGAGTTTGCCTTGTCGTCATAGGAATACAAGGTCAACACGCTTCTCGCGAGAGTGTTCATTATATCGTGACTAGGGGCTTTCATAATGACATCTCTTATGAAATTTACCGGAAGGTCTCTATATTGAGACATGATGTCGCGAAACTCACAAAGCCGATTAAGAGAAGGTAATTCGCCGAAAAGCAATAAATAAATCGTTTCCTCAAACCCCATACGATTTTCAGCTTCACATCCGGATATTATATCGTTTATATTTATTCCTCTGTAATAAAGCTCACCTTCGCACGGAACGAGTTTTCCGTCTATAATTTTATTTTGGCGGATATCCGATATTTTGGTAAGTCCAGTCAAAACGCCTTTTCCGTTCGAATCTCTAAGTCCTCGTTTTACGTCGTATTTTTGATAAAGAGAAGAGTCAATTATTCCGTTCTTCTCGCATAATTCAGATAATTTTAATATTTCCGACGTAAAATCTTTCTCCGATATATTAAAATCCGCCATAAAAATCCCCTCTTATAAAAATTATATTTATTATATCAAATTTACAAATATATTGTCAAGTAAGTTAAATAAAAATACTCTAAATTATTTATTTTCTATTTTTATCAAATTTAAAGGTTAGAGTTGAAATTTTATTCTTTCGTGTTTTTTTATAACAACAATATATTTATTTTGTTTATAATTTTAATAATTTATATTTTTTATCAATCGTGTAAGCGATAAATTTAGCGATAATAAGGGAAATTACGTCTTTTATAATATACGGCGCAGATACGGCGACAAAAGAGGCTAAAAAAGAATTTGAGGATATAACAGAATATTGAATTATACCTAAAAGATGACAAAAAATAAGTCCTATAAATGAAAAAAGGACATTAACAAAAATCCGATTTTTCATTATTCCGCAAAAGAAAACCAAAAAGATAAAACCAAAAATAAAACCTCCGGTTACCCCTGTAATCACGCTTAATCCGCCTTTCATTCCAGAAAAAACAGGCAACCCGACGACACCTAAAAAAATATATACGACAACTGATATCGTACCGTATTTGCATCCTAAATAAAATCCCGAAAAAGATATTATAAACGTTTGTAAAGTTATCGGAACCATGGATGGCATCGGAATCGAAATTAAAGAGAAGACAGATATTATCGCGGCAAAAAGGCCGCAGGATACAATATTTTTTATGTTTTTTATATTTTTATCTTTCATTTTATCTCCTTGACGCTTATTTCCCCCGCCGATATCGTCACTTTTTTTCCAATATCCGTTCTCAAAATCAATTCCGCTCTATCCGTAATTTCCTCAACAATTCCTTCTCCCAGAGCCGAAACAATTCTTTTCCCCACAAGAAACGACCTGTCTTTATATTCCCGCATAAATTTATAATCACGTCTATCGTATATATCAAAAAATTCATTAATGACATCGGCGGCAAATAAACTTCTAAAATCGGAATTCTCAGCTAATTGATTTGAGAAAATGCTACCGGCGATATTTCTTAAATCTTCCGGAAAATCTTTTTCCCTCGTAAATAAATTTATTCCTATTCCGACAATCGCGTATTCAAATCCCCCGTTTTCAAAATCAACGGACGCTTCCGTAAGAATTCCGCAGACCTTCTTTCCCCCGCAAAAAATATCGTTAACCCATTTTATTTTCGGAGAAAGAGTATCGTCATATTTTTCAATTGCTCTACATACGGCGACCGCGGCGGCGGCCGTTAAGAGATAAGACTCAGTCGCTTTAAATTCCGGGTATAAAATAACGCTCATATATAACCCGGAAGAGGACGGAGAATAAAATTTTTTCCCAAGTCTACCCCTTCCCTCCGTTTGTTTGTCAGCTATTATCACGCTCTCAGAAGAAAATTTTCCCTCTCGTATAAAATCTTTTGCCAAAGTGTTTGTCGAATTTACGATATTGTAGCAATATATCCCAATAGATTTTTTAATATTTTTCTTTATAATAAATTCCGAGATATTGTTTCCCGAATTAATAAAACGATAACCTTTCCCGTGCACGCACTCTATATTATAACCTTGTTTTTGAAGCTCTTTTACATATTTCCATATACAATTGCGGCTCACTCCAAGCTCTTTCGCTATTGTTTCCCCGGAAATAAAATCGCTCTGTCCTATAAGACATTCAAGAAATTTTTCTTTCAATTATATCACCTTTATATTTTCATTTTAGTCACCATAATATATATTTTTGGTGACTATTAAAATATAAGATAAATTTTATGCGAAAAAATGAAAACTGTTTTACAAAAGATTGAAATTATATTATATATTTAAATTAACTTTTTTTAAATTATATAATAAATATCTTGACTTCAAATATAATTACATGTTATTATAAAATAGTATACAATTAGATTTAAGACAACTTAAATTCTTACGATAGTTATCGTTAGTTATCGTTTTTTATATTTTTCGACAAAAGATATATTCAAGAAATTTGAAACGACATTTAAATCTGACGAAAAATTCGTTAATCAAAACATTATCGTAAAATATTATCGTTAGGCGGTGATCTGTTGAATCCGGAAACAGAAAACGATTCCTTTGTTCAAAAAGCAAATATAAAAATTATAGAGACAGAGAAAAAAAATATAAAAAAAATTTTGGGAAATAATTGTAAAAATATTTTTTATCTTCCATTTGCTTTCGGCAAACTCTCAAAAAAGACAACTGGGTTAGATTTAGTCATAATTAGTAAATTTCATAGACTCGACGATATCTCCCATAAAATAAAGACACTCGGATACACGCTAATCTCAGAAAAAAATAATATTTTTTCCATAAAAAAAGACAACGTGATAATCTCTCTTTATATAGTGTCTTACGGGGAAGAAAATTACTATATATTTAATGATTTTAAACAATATTTATCGGTAAACCCTCAAAAAGAAAAGGAATACGTTAACTTAAAAAATAACCTTATTTCTTCCTTTTCTTCTTTGACGACATATGAGGACAGTAAATTCAATTATATAAAACGCGTCTCTCGCGAGGCCGTATACTGGAAAATATTGGGGGAAAAAATAAATATAACAACTTTTCAAGAAGATAAAAATTATATTTACGAAATAAAAGGGGTTCAATATAGACTCAATATCGGCCTTTCCGATATAAAAACACACGGACTTAAAATTATGACATACATAATGGGAGTAAAAAAGACCGTGCATAAATTTTCCGGAAAAGTCATAGCCGTTATTGAGGAGAACAATAAAATCTTACTTATTGCGGCTCCGGTAAATAAAATATATTACGAGCCCGACATAAAAAAAGCTATAGGACAAGCCATTAATTTATCTTCGGCAAAACTTGTTTGCCTATATGAAAAATCTTGCGGAGCGGTAGTTTATAAAAAAGAAAAAAATAAAATACTATATCTCTTAATTAAAAATCGTTCAAAAAACATAGGATTTCCGAAAGGACATGTGGAAGAAGATGAAAACGAGCTCGACACAGCCGAAAGAGAAATTATGGAAGAAACAAACGTAAAGGTGAAAATCGATAAAAATTTCAGAATTTCTTATAATTATAACATAAACTTTTTTATAAGAAAACAAGCGGTATATTATGTCGCCGAAATAATTGACGGAACAATTAAGATTCCAGAAAACGAAATTCTCTCATATCATCTTGTGCCGTTTGACGAGGCTTATTTATTGCTTACACATCCAAATGAGAAAAAAATATTAAAAAACGCCAATCAATATATAAATACAAAAAATAATAAAGGTAAAACGTATGTTTTTCGGTAATGATGAAAAAACTATAAAAGAGGCCGTAAAAGCAATTCTTGACAATAAACTTGTCGCGATTCCGACCGAAACCGTTTACGGGCTTGCGGCTAACGCGCTTTCCGAAAAAGCGGTAAATTTAATTTATAAAGCAAAAGGAAGACCGAACGATAATCCTTTAATAATTCATCTTTCGGAAATATCTGACGTCGAAAAATACGCCGAATTTCCTGAGACAGCAAAACTTCTGGCAAAAAAATTTTGGCCAGGTCCTCTGACAATGATATTAAAGAAAAAAAGATGTATTCCCGAAATCGTCACCGCCGGATTAGACACTGTTGCAGTGAGAATTCCTGATTCTAAAATAACAAGAGATATAATAAGAATGACCGGGGTGCCTCTCGCCGCGCCGTCGGCTAATCTTTCAGGAAAACCGAGTCCGACAAAAGCTTCTCATGTTTACGACGATTACAACGGAAAGTTTTTTGATAACGGAGAGGAAATAATAGCGGGGATAATTGACGGAGGAGAATGCGAAAAAGGAATAGAATCCACAATCATTCTTATATCTGACAAATCCCCTATACTTTTAAGGCCCGGGGTTATTACGGTTGAAAAACTGAGAGAGTTTTTACCGGATATCAAAATAGCGAAAGCCGTTCTATCCGAAATGGAAAAAGGAGAAAAACCCATCTCTCCCGGAATGGCTCACAGACATTACTCTCCGTCATCCCCAACTTACGGAATACGAGGAAATACTAAAAACATAGCGGCGTATATAAACGCTCAATCTGTCGCTGAAAAAATCGCCGTCATGTGTTTTGACGACGATATAAAATTATTTTCGGACGACGTAATAAAAATCTCTTACGGAAATCGAAGTTCTCCTGAAAGTCTAGCGAAAAATATATTTTCCGTTCTTAGAGAATTGGACAAAAAAAATGTCGACAAAATCTTTGTGGAGATTCTTGAAGGTCGCGGAGTTTATCTTGCGGTATATAACAGACTGATAAGAGCTTGCGGTTTTTCCGTAATAGACGCGGATATTCCGCCTGTCTCCATATGTATTACAGGGCCTTCGGGAGCTGGAAAAACCTCTGTTTGCGAAGAGTTAAAAAAATCGGGATTTTTTCATATTGACGCGGATAAAATCGCAGCCGAAATATTGCCAAAATTAAAAAAGGAATTATGCGAGGAATTCGGTCACGAAATAATAACCTCAGACGGGACTATCGATAGAAAAAAACTTGCGAGAATCGCGTTTTCTTCAAAAGAAAAAACCAAGATTCTCAACAAGATAACTCATCCGGCGATATCTAAGAAAATTCTTAATATAGCCAGTGAAAAAATAAAATATAAAATTCCGGTGCTTATAGACGGGGCAGCAATTTTCGAAGCTGGTCTAAATAAATTAACTGATTATACTATTTCTGTCATAGCCGATTCAGGTTTGAGAAAAAAAAGAATTTTATTAAGAGACAACATTTCGGACGAAATGATAGACAGACGTTTTTCTTCTCAATATGATGAGAGTTTTTATATTAAAAACTCGGATTTTTACGTAATAAACGACGGAAATGAAAAACTTGAAAGTTTAAAAAATAAAATAATAGCTTTTATAAAAAAGCGGAAAGGAATTAAATATGACTGATTTACTTTATAAAAAAAGAAATACATTTGAGACAAAGAATCAAGCGTTTATCGACAAAGCTTTCGCTTACTGCGAGGGATATAAAAACTTTCTTAACGATAGCTATATCGAAAGAGCGGGAATTGAGCAAATAAAGAAAACGGCGGAAGAGAAAGGATTTAAACCTTTTGATTTTAAAAAAGAGTATAAACCCGGAGATAAATTTTACTATATACAAAAAGAAAAGTCCATGATGCTGTGCGATATAGGCAGCGACGACATCGAGAACGGTTTTAATCTGGTGGCCGCCCATATGGATTGTCCCCGTCTTGATTTGAAACCGTCTCCTCTTTACGACGATAACGGGATAGCTTTTTTTCAAACCCATTATTACGGCGGAATAAAAAAATATCAATGGGTCACTATTCCTCTTATATTGTGCGGTAAAATCTTTAAAAAAGACGGCTCTTCTATCGACGTATTGATAGGAAAAGATAAAAACGATCCTATTTTTTATATATCGGACCTCTTGCCGCATCTTGCGTCCGAACAGGAAAAGAAACCTCTATATAACGCTATATCCGGCGAGGATCTTAACGTAATAATAGGAACCAGATACGAAAAAAAATCCGACGGAAAAACTGATAAAGAAAAAAATAAAACAGATAATTCCGATACTCCCAAATATTACGCCATGAAACTCTTGAACGAAAAATACGGAATTACGGAAGAAGATTTTTATACCGCTGAACTTTCGTTTGTACCTAATTATGAAGCGAGAGACGTAGGCCTCGACCGTTCTCTTATAGCCTCGGCCGGACATGACGACAGAGTCTGCTGTTATCCGGCGATTTCCGCGATTTTTGATAAAATATCCTCAAAAAAAACATCCGTAGTGCTTTTGGCGGACAAAGAAGAAATCGGAAGTATTGGTATTACCGGAATGAGAAGCGTGTTCTGGTACGACGTATTATCTTCCATGATAGAAAATATGAAAAAAAATAAATATGTAGCTTTTAAAAATTCAACGGCGATTTCCGCGGATGTCGCGGCGGCTTTTGATCCGATTTATTCAAGCGTATATGATAAAAATAACAGCGCCGATTTAAACTGCGGTTTCGCTGTGTATAAATATTCGGGACGAGGAGGAAAATCCGGAGCGTCCGAAGCCGATCCGTCATTTATGGCTCTGCTCAGGAACTTATTTGATTCCCACGAAATAGAATATCAATTTTATGAACTCGGTAAAATTGACGCTGGCGGCGGAGGTACAGTATCTCAATTTATCGCTGACAGAAATATTTCAGTTGTCGATATGGGAGTTCCTATAATATCGATGCACGCCCCCTACGAGGTTGCCGCCAAAACGGATATATACAATATGTATTTAGCTCTGAAAGCGTATTTCGAAGAATTTTAATTTTTTTTGATAAGATTAAAGGCTGTATCCGAATTTTCGAATACAGCCTTCAAAAAAAATTATTTCGATAAAAAATTAATTATCATATATATTTTTCTCCTTTGAACGATATGCCGTCGATATTATTCTCGCACAAGAAGAAACCAACGAGCACCCGATAGCTATGGCCCCGGCACAAGCCGCGGTTTTAAGACCTTGATATACAAACAGATCCATATCTCCATTTATAAGAGCTTCCATAGTATAGTATATTCCTCCTCCCGGAACCAAAGGAAGGATGCCTATTATCAAAAATATTGTCGCCGGAGCTTTTAATATCCGCGCAAATATTTCCGAAAGAGAAGCCACGATAATTGTCGCCAGTAAAAAACGTATAGTTTCTCCCCATGTCCCCGTTCCGATAAATTTAAAAAGCAAAAATATCAACCACGACATACCGCTGGTAAAACACGCGGAAAGGATTATTTTTATATCTCTCACTTCAAAGACTATGCAAAAACCCGCGCAGGCAAGAAAAGCATATAGACAGGGCAAATATTCCGTTATCATTTCTTCTTCTCCTCAATCAAAAAGCATATATAAAAGCAGTTATTATTCTCATTCCCGCTATCGGGATAGCTATTCCTATCGCAATCGCGATTGCTACTATCATGACTTCCGAAAACTTCATTATCGCGGTCAACAAATCTCCTGATAACATATCCCGCATTACATTTATAATCGCTATCCCCGGAACCAAAAGCATTATAGCTCCTATGATTATTTTATCCAGATGTACTCCAATCAAAAATTGGTTTAAAATTACAGGAATAATTGCCAAGAGAAAAGCGGCGACAAGATTTTGAAAGAATATGTTTGATTTTCTGTTTTTCATATACGAAACTGAAAATTTTACTATAATACCGCATAAAAACGCTATCAGCGAATCAAAAAAATTACCGCCGAAAAAAAGCGTAAAGAAAAAAGCGGCAAATCCATATCCAATACAACTTACAATAGTGGAGTACCCCGGTTTTGCTATTATCTCCCGTAAAAACTTTTCCGCGGTGTCTATATCGGGTTTTTCAGCGCATATTTTACGGCATAAATCGTTCATTTTATTCAGACGATCAAGATTATTTGAAGACATCCGAACTCTTATCGATTTTGTATAGTTTTTTGTGTCTACTTCAATATTTATAATAATAAAGGAAGGAATCGCGAATACTTCGACTTTTTCATAATCGTACGCCTTTATTACCCTTTCTATCGACTCCTCTACCCTATATATTTCCGCGCCGTTCCTTATGAGCCGTATCCCAAGTTCGCAGGCAAAATTTAATACCCTGTCTGGCGAAGTTTTTATTTTAGATTGCGCTTCAATAGTTTTTTCAGTCATATTTTCCATAATTTTATCCCTTTTCCCTTTATTTAAACAAAATACGCTTCTATAAAATTAAACAACCGACATAATAAAGGTCCAGCCGTCAGCTGGACCTATGAATGGAACAAGTCCATTCTGCTAATTGGCTGGGAATGAAGGATTCGAACCCTCACAAACAGAGTCAGAGTCTGTCGTGCTACCCTTACACAAATTCCCATTATTAAAATTGAAAAACATAACGCTGAACTCAAACAACTTCGGGTTCAGCGTTTCGAATGGTCCGAGCGGCGGGAGTTGAACCCACGGCCTCTTGAACCCCATTCAAGCGCGCTACCAAACTGCGCTACGCCCGGAAATGTTTCTCAACGTTAGTTAGTATATCACAATATCCTCATATTTGCAATAGAAACATAAAATATTTTACACAAATTTCACTAATTTATGTTTATATTTTCAGAGGCAAATTTCTTCTTATAATAAATTTTTTTCCAATATCGCTAAAAATCAAAAAGGAGCAGTTATATGAATTTAAATCTTGAAAAAGTAAAAAATCAAGATAAGAATATTTTATTTCGTTTACTTCAATTTTATCTTTATGAAGAAAGTTTTATTAATTCAAACGAAATAAACGAAGAGGCGTTTTTCGAATATCCCTGGTTCAACGATTATTTTTCAACAACTGAAAAAGACAGAATCGCTTATTTTATAAAAGATGAAGAAAACAAACTACTTGGCTTTGTAATGATAAACGAATATTTACAGAAACTCAATTCCGGACACAGCATCGCGGAATTTTTTGTTCTTCCAAAACATAGAAAAAAGAAAATAGGAAAACAAGCGGCTTTCAAGTGTTTTGAAAAATATAAAGGAAATTGGGAAATATCCCCGATAGACGGAAACAAAGGCGCGTTTATTTTTTGGAAAAACGTAATTTCAGATTACACAAATTTTAATTATCGTTTCGAAGACAACATATTTATATTTTCTAATCAATAAAATAAATAAAACAGATATCCGCCGAATATACAGGCGGATATCTGTTTTTGAGGGCATTATCTCCCCATTGCTTTTTCTTTTTCTCGTCTTTCTTTTTCGTCTTCCTGTTTCTGCCATTCCTGAGCTTTTAACCAATCTTCACGAACTTTATCGTAAACCTCGTCAGGAATCTCATAATCTCCGTGACCGGTTATCGGAGCGTGGAACTCTCCCTCTCCCCAAGTACACCAGAAATCGTTTCTATATTTATCTCTTTCTTCTTTTATTCTAAAATTCGGAACGTCATACGGTTGATTATTGTTACAAATTGATTTATACGCCAAAATGCCCGGAATAGCCATATCCACCGCGGAGTAAACGTCAATGATATTATCGAGGCCATCTTTTTTGCCAAGAATCGCCTCTACAAAATAGTGTATCGGATAGAAATCGCTACCTCCGTGGCCTAAAGTATGTTCAGCAAGATCGGTTTTAACAACGGGCTCGGGAACATACGTCGTATGCTGATTACTTTCTCTATCGTCATAGACATGAACGGTATGTAAGTTTTCATCCCATCTGTCGGATTCCGCCATAGCGTCTTTTCCATAAATTGAATACCATATTGCCGCGGGTTCTCTCTTCATATATCCGTGGAGAGATTTAAACATACCGCCGTTCTCCATTTGTACAATTTCCATCGCTCCTTCGGCGGCGCGGTAACCAAGTTTTTGCATTCTTTCAGTCGGTTTTGTCTCGATTCCTATTACTCTTACGGGCCGGAGTCCTGTTATATGTACAATAGGACCGAAACTATGAGTATTATAAAAAGTAGAATTAAAACAGTTACGCCAATGGTTTTTCTCCCCATATGTTATATCTCTCCATATATTTTCGCAATCATGAACATATTCGCCTTCTCCATGAACGAATTCGCCAAGCTTTCCCTCTCTATAAAGCTTTCTCATTTCGGTAGTAGCTCTGAAATAACAATAATTTTCAAGATAACAGTACAATTTACCGCTCTCTTCTACCGCTTCGACAAGTTCCACCGCCTGCCCCAAACTTACCGCCGGCTGAACTTCGCTCGCCACATGCATTCCTTTTTTAAGACAACGAATAGCGTAAGGAGCGTGCTCGTGAGCGTAATTAGCGAGAATTACAGCATCCATATCGTGTTCGATGAATTTGTCGAAATCGGTATACATCGTCACATTTAAACCTTTTTCTTCCGCCATTTCGGCGCATCTGTCGAGCAAATACTCATATTTATCACAAATAGCTACTAACTCAGCGTCGGGATATCCCGCTACGGTGTCAATCATAACTCTGCCGCGGCCCGCGCCAAAAACTCCGATTTTAATTTTCCCCATAATTATACCTCACTGAAAAATATTATAAAAATTACAAACATATAGATTTTAACACACGTGCGCTTATTTGTCAATATACTTTCACGGATGTTCACGAACAATTCATCTATTAACGATATTAAATGAAAATTACAACCTCGACGGTCATACACCAATAGAAAGAAACTCTAATATATTTTATATTATTTAAAATTTTATTTTATAGTTATAAATAAATACTTTTATGCTTTTATTGCGATAAATATTTTTTTACATAGCTTGCCTCAAAATATCGTAAACTTAAATTCAATCGTGATTTACAAATAATATACGTAAAGACGATATTCCCAAATTAAATTTGGCAAAAATTTTCATTTTATTCAAAATATTTTTTAAGAAACTGCCCTGTAAATGATTTTTCACACGCCGCGACTTCTCGCGGATTTCCCACCGCGACAACAGTTCCTCCGGCGTCTCCTCCTTCGGGGCCGAGGTCAATAATATAATCTGATGATTTTATAACATCCAAATTATGTTCGATGACCACGACAGAATTTCCGGCGTCTACAAGACGATGCAATACGTCTATTAAACGAGCCACGTCAGCTGTGTGAAGTCCGGTTGTAGGCTCATCTAAAATATAAAGAGTATGTCCTTTAAATTTTTTAGAAAGTTCCGTCGCTAATTTCACTCTTTGAGCTTCTCCACCGGACAAAGTAGTAGAAGATTGTCCTATTTTGATATAACCCAAACCGACATCATAAAGGGTTTTAAGTTTTCTGTAAATAGCCGGCATATTTTCGAAGAACTTCATGCCTTCTTCTACCGTCATATCGAGAACATCAAAAATATTTTTACCTTTATATTTTATTTCAAGCGTTTCTCTGTTATATCTTTTACCGTTGCATACATCGCAAGGGACGTAAACATCAGGAAGAAAATGCATTTCTATTTTTACTATTCCGTCGCCGGCGCAAGCCTCACACCTTCCGCCCTGAACGTTGAAAGAAAATCTGTTAGGTTTATAACCGCGAGCGACCGCTTCCGGCGTTTTTGCAAACAGAGCACGAATCTCGTTAAACACTCCCGTATATGTCGCAGGATTAGATCTTGGAGTCCTTCCGATTGGGCTTTGGTCCATATCAATAATTCCATCTATATTCTCATATCCAGTTATCTCTCTGCATTTCCCGGGGACCAGGTTCGAACCGTTTATCTTTACCATCAACGATTTATACAAAACCTCATTCACAAGAGTCGATTTCCCAGAGCCGGAAACCCCGGTTATTGAAGTCATAACTCCAAGAGGAATATCAACGTCAATATTTTTAAGATTATTTTCAGAGGCTCCTTTTATAGATATAAATTTTCCGTTCGGTTTTCTATAATCTTTCGGTAACTCGATTTTCTTTTTCCCCGAAAGATATTGCCCCGTAAGCGATTTTTCATTTTTAACAATTTCGTCGTATGTTCCCGCCGCGACAACTTTACCGCCGTGAATACCCGCTCCCGGACCGATATCCACAATATAATCAGCTTGCTTCATAGTATCTTCGTCATGCTCGACAACTATAACCGTATTCCCGATATCTCTTAAATTTTTAAGAGTGTCAAGAAGTTTTTGATTATCTCTTTGATGCAGCCCTATACTTGGCTCGTCCAGTATATATAATACTCCCATAAGAGAAGATCCGATTTGCGTCGCGAGTCTTATTCTTTGAGCTTCTCCGCCTGAGAGCGTCGCGGCAGATCTGGCGAGAGTCAGATATCCGAGACCGACGTTTTCAAGAAAAGTTAGCCTCGACTTAATCTCCTTAATTATTTCCGAGGCAATAATCTCATCTTTTTTAGAGAGTTTCAAATTTGATATATATTCGTAAGCTTTCACTACCGATAGAGAACAAAACTCAAACATATTCAGTTCTCCTACCGTAACAACTCTGGAAATTTTATTCAATCGAGCTCCCTTACAGTCCTGACAAAGTTTATGCGTCATAAGCCGCTCCGTAGCATATCTAGTGTAAAGACTTGTAGTCGTTTTATATCTTCTTTCTATTATAG
>CAJFPG010000043.1 GCA_904398665.1 Candidatus Geddesella stercoravicola
AATCTATGATTATTATAATTTATATTTATAAATAATAATTATAAATATTTTTATAATCGTTTACAAAATATAATATATATGAAGTTATAAAGTTGTTACAAAACAAAAATAAGCAAAGAAATTTTTAATTCTTCGCTTATTTTTCATAATAATTAAAAAATATTATATTTACTATGCTTTATAGATTTATAGATAAAACCCACCGTTTACTTTTAGAACCTCCCCTGTAATATATTCGGCGTTTTCTGAGGCTAAAAAATACGCGGCGTTTGCAATATCTTCTGGTAGGCCGAGTCTTCCCATAGGGATTTCATCTTTTAAAGCGGAAATTTCACTGTCTGAAAAAGAAGAAATCATTTTTGTGTTTATTACGCCAGGAGAAATACAGTTAACTCTTATATGTGAAGGGGCTAATTCCTTCGCGAGTGCTTTTGTAAATCCTATAAGTCCCGCTTTTGTGGCCGAATAGACTGCTTCGCAAGAGCCTCCGGTCTCTCCCCATACAGAAGAAATATTGATAATATTCCCCTCTTTTTTAGATATCATAAATTTGAGTAATTTTTTAGTAATTATTATAGGAGCTTTAAGATTTATATTAAATATTCTATTTATGTCTTCGTTTTTAACATCCTGAAATAAACCATATAAACTCATTCCTGAATTATTTATAATAACGTCTATGCTATTATAGAAAATATTTTGCAGTTTAATTATATTTTCCGCAAAAATTTCAATATCTTCTATTTTTGAAAAATCACATTTAAATGTCTTTACGTCAATACCGTATGAGTTTTTTAAATATGTTGTTTTTTCTGCCATATCGGTAATATTATATTGCAGCAAAAGATTAAAGTTATTTTGGGCGAATTTTTTCGCGATGGCAAATCCTATATCCCCTGATGCTCCGGTTATAAACGCTGTTTTCCTCAAAATTAGATACTTCCCTTCTCTTCCCCGTTATTCTCCATTTGTGTTAAATTGTAATCGGTTTTTTTTATTTTCCGTCTTCTTTTTTTGTATAACAGAGTATTTATGAAAAGTAACGAGAGAATAAGATCAGCGTCGGCAATTTGATAGAAAATATCAATTGACATAAGATTTAATTGATTATTTATGAGTGCGAAAATCATATCCGCGACTCTTACGACCGTAAATATAGATGCCAGCCATAATGTTATCGTAAAGTTTTTTCTTTTACAGGTTGAAATAAAAATTTTTGAAAAGGACATTAAACAAAGCGACATAAACGCTACTTTTAAGACTTCAAAACTACCAAAAGTCTTTAAGGCGACTTCTTCGCTTTCTATATAAATATCAAATAACCTGAGAATATACGCAATTGGAAGCGAAATAATAATAACCTTAAAAAAAGTTGTTTTAAATAATTTTTTTTCGGCGCTTGCTGAAAACAAAATTAAGGCTATCGCGGCGATTAAGGAGAAAATATTTAAATAAAAATCAATCGTTCTAAAATAATAGGAAAACTTTATTATGTCAGAAGACGTAAACCCTTGATACAGTTTAATTACTGAGCCGACAGCTAGAAAAAAACCGGGTATAAAAAAAGATGTATATTTATACACTGCCGCATTTTCAAAAATATATCCGCCGCAATTTTTCGCTGGCAAAAAAAAGTATGCCATAAAGAAAAATATTGCCGCTAACGCATAAATAATATAGAAAATATAGTGATAAAAATCTCCCGTTTTGTAATATGCCGTTCCCGGTTCCAGAAGAAATGATAATTCCGCGTAACGAAGGATAAAAACTGCTATAATGACAGGTACAATCGCTTTATTATAATGTCTGAATCTCATAAAGTGGTTTCCTTTTATTATTTTAATAATATTATTATACAGATACGTCGAAAAAAAGTCAATAGAGATGATAAAATCATATATATATTTTTTTAAGTTTTGCCGTATTTACTTAC
Source organism: Candidatus Geddesella stercoravicola (assembly GCA_904398665.1). Lineage (GTDB taxonomy): Bacteria > Bacillota > Clostridia > Oscillospirales > UBA644 > Geddesella > Geddesella stercoravicola. Next base: position 1,934 of record CAJFPG010000043.1, read on the forward strand.
CTTGACATTAAAAGTCACTTGTGATATACTTATTCAAAGAAAAAAGGAGATTAAATATGAATCTTGAAAAAGTGTCAGCAAAAACTGTAAATAAATTATTTGGGATATTATGTCTCATCCCCTGTATAAATATCTTAGTTTCTGTTGTCGTTTCTTTTTTTTATTTTGTTTCAATTGTTTTTAAGTTCAATATATCTTCTTTTTATATTCAACTTGTAATTCCGCAATTTTTATTTCCTATTATAACTCTTACAGTCTTTCTAATATTTAAAAAAGTTTTAAAAATAAAAGAAGTAGAACATTCAGATTACAATAAAAATTTATCTGTAAAAGAGACAATACTTTTGATTTTTATATTTTTGGGAAGTATTATTCTTCTTGAATTACTATCAATATTAAACTCGATGTTTTTTTATGCAATCGGAATAGATCTTCCGTCCTTGTCTATTGAACGGTTTATGCCTTCTTCAACGATTGAGATAATATTGTTTATTTTTGTTATAGCGGTTCTTCCCGCTATATCGGAAGAAACGATTTACAGATTTGGAGTTTGCGGTTCCCTATCCAGATATTCGGTATTTGGTTCGATAGTCGTTTCGTCACTTGCTTTCGGAATCATGCACGGGACTTTACAACAACTGGTGTACGCGATAGCGGCGGGTTTTGTTCTTGGATATATTTTTTTAAAAACAGAAAATATTAAAATAACTGTCTTTCTTCATTTCTTAACAAATTTTATATCCTGTGTATATATGCTTATAGAAATGAGGTATGGAACCGAGGCTTATATAACGACACATTTGATTTTCGCGGGATTTTCTCTTTTAATCGGATTTATATCAGCGATTATTTATTTTAAAACTTACGGATTTAGTATAAAAAAGAGCGATAATTTACCAGCCGGTAAAGTAATACTATTGATTTTTAAATCACCGTTTTTCTACTTATTTACATTTATTGAAATAGGATTCATGGTATTAAATCTTCTATAAAATTAAGTATAAAGTAATAAAATATGATTTCATTTTCTATGAAGTTTTTATGAAAAGACAAGCGTATGATTGACTAAATACATCATACTAGTCCCATAATTGAAAAGAGTAAATTATTTTATGTTTAAGACACGAACCTAAAACAAAATAAAAAAAAGAATTAAATCATGCTGATTTTTTTAATTTAAAAATAAAGATTTAAAAAAGATTTAAAGTAGTAAAATACATTGTGGCATATTGATAACTTATTTCAATTAATTCATGAAATAATCCATAAAACGTCATGGCCTTATTTTACGATAAATATTCCGATAATAATTAATAATTCCCCATTAAATATAGATTTTGAAACGAAAGTTACTTCAATAAGTTTTTTTGAGCGTATTAAAATTTGATTTTTATTGATATGAATAAATATTAATTATACCGTAAATTAATTGAATATTTTCGATATAATGATTAGTTTGAAAAAAATTATGATGATAATTTTTTCAAACTTTTTAACACGAAAGATATTTTAGATTAATTTTAGATTATATCTTTATCTTGTTTATCTCGTTTATTTTTATTTTCTAATGTTGTAAAAATATGTTGATATGTTAATATTTATTAGTTAATATTTATTAATTGTATAGATTTATAAATATAAATAATATTAAAAATATGGAGGTAATTGTTTTATGGGTGAAAAAGGCGGTATTTCCGTTCAGACGGAACATATTTTTCCGATAATCAAAAGATGGCTTTATTCGGAAAAAGATATTTTTTTAAGAGAGCTAATCTCCAATGCCGCGGACGCAGTTTCAAAATTAAAGCATTTGATCTCTATTGGCGAGGTCTCTGGTATTGACGATGATTTTTCGATTTTTGTTAAAATCAATAAAAAGGACGAGACTTTGACGATATCCGATAATGGCATAGGAATGTCTGAGGAAGAGGTAAAAAAGTATATAAATCAAATAGCTCTTTCCGGGGCTCTCGATTTTATTCAAAAGTATGATGGAAAAAACAAAGATGGCGAAACCTCCAAAGACGATTCCGCCGACGGGATTATCGGGCATTTCGGTTTGGGCTTTTATTCCGCTTTTATGGTCGCCGACAAAGTAGATATTATAACCAAAAGCTACTCCCCTTCCCCTGCTGTTTTTTGGACATGCAACGATGAAGGCGATTATGAAATGGAAAATTCAGATAAGTCGGACAGAGGTACCGATATTATTTTGCATATTAATGAGGATAATAGAGAATATCTTGAAGAAACGAAATTAAGGGAAATAGCTGAGAAGTATTGCTCTTTCATGCCGACGCCCATATATATTATAGATAATGAAAAAGATGAAAAGATTGAGGATTGTCGCATAAATCCAACAGAACCTCTTTGGAAAAAATCCCTCGCAATGTTCTGAGGAAGAATATGACGAGTTTTATCAAAAGGTATTTCATGATTATAAAAAACCACTGTTTCATATTCATATAAACGCAGATTATCCGCTTAATTTTAAGGGAATCTTATATTTTCCTAAAATTTCAAACGAATATCAATCGCTCGAAGGTGAGATAAAATTATTCTATAATAGGGTCTTTGTTTCCGATAATATAAAAGAGATAATCCCTGATTATTTACTTATGATGAAAGGCGTGCTTGATTGCCCCGAGCTTCCGTTAAACGTTTCAAGAAGTTATTTGCAGACAAATTCATATGTGGCGAAACTTTCCGCTCATATAGTAAAAAAAGTTTGCGATAAAATAAATTCTCTTTATAATACCGAACGAGAAAGATACGAATCAATATATGAAGATTTAAAAATATTTCTTGAATACGGATGTTTAAAAGATGAGAAATTCTATGATAGAGTAAAAAATTCACTTTTGTTTAAGTCTGTTGACGGAAATTATTTGACTATCCAAGAATATCTTAAAGACAAAAATGACAAAAATATCTATTATACTAACGATATTATTCAACAATCGGTTTATATAGATATGTTTAAAAAAGAAAACATAGACGTTGTCATATTTGATAAGATGATTGACAATCAATTTATTTCTTTTCTTGAACAAAAAAACAATGATATAAAATTTGTCAGAGTCGACGCTTCTACCGACGCGGTCAAAAATGACGGCGAAAAAATAATAAATGAAAAGTTGCAAGATCTTTTTCGGAATATTTCGGGAAAAGAAAATCTTGAAGTTTCTCTCGTTTCCTTGAAAGACGATAAAATACCCGCGGTTTTAAACGTATCGGAAGAATCTCGAAGATTTAACGATATGCTTAAAATGTACGGAATGTATAATAATACGGATCTTTCGGCGAATTCCATTCCGGATGAATATACTTTGTCTTTAAATAAAGAAAACTCGCTTATAAAAAAGCTTGAAGAGGATTGTCAGGGAGAAATTTCAGAAAAATCAAAAAAAATAGCCAAGCAGATTTTCTCTTTGTCGGTATTAAGTCAAAGACAATTTTCCGCAAACGAACTATCGGAATTTCTTGAAAACAGCTATTCTATACTTGAAAATTTATAAGAATTGTGAGGAGGAATCTTTTTCTTCCTCCTCTTTTTCTTTTTTTGTATGTTTAAATCTTTTCGTAAGTTAATTTAAAATTTGTATATTTCACATTTTATTTACAAAAAAACTATTGAAAAATATGTTAGAATAATGTATACTATATAAGCAAATTAATTTAAATAATGTTCGGAGAAATCGCGTAGCTGGTCGAGCGCGCACGATTGGAAATCGTGTAACCGTTAATAGCGGTTCGAGGGTTCGAATCCCTCTTTCTCCGCCAGAAAAAGAAGCGTTCGTCATCTGACGGGCGCTTTTTTCATCCAGTATTGGCAAGAACCAGTAAATGTCCCGCAGCGGCATTATATTTGTTATTTCAGACAGCGTCATTTGGATGAAGTATGGAATCCCTTTCCGGGCACGTCAAGATAGTACGGTTTAAGTTTGATTTCAACTGTACTTTTATGTATTATAATACTAGTGAATTCTTTATATATGATATGGGGTGGTTGTATGAAGAACTTAGATACCAAACGATTATTGTTAAGGCAGTGGAGCATTGAAGATATAGATGATTTTCATGAACTTATGAGCAATCCAGCTTGTATGACCGGTGGTTGGAAGCCGTCTTCATGTAGAGAAGATTCATTGAATATTCTAAAATCATATATTGAAACTGATGGCATATTTGCCATAATTTTAAAAGAAAGCGGGAAAGCTATCGGTTTTCTCAAAATATATCCGGATAATAACCGGGGCAAATATTATGCAAAAATGATCAATTATCTTTTAAATGAAAACTATTGGAATAATGGCTATATGACAGAAGCGGTTATTTGTATAGTGAGTTATGCATTTGAAAATTTAAATGTTGATTTATTATCTGCTTTTACAACACCCCAAAATACAAGTTCAAAATCAGTTCTTGAAAAAAGCGGCTTTATATACGAATTAACAATTGAAAACGGTTTTAAACGATATGATAATGAAATATTTGATTCTGTTATTTACTCAATCTCAAAGGAAGATTACTACAAAAATAGCTGATTTATGTGCGTGGACACGGAATTGAAACACAATTATCCAAGATATTGCTTTCACGGAAGACCACCCATTGGAATCTTAACCCATTTCGATGGTTCGAATCCCACCGCCGAAATGCCGAAAATATCTTTTCCATGTGGCTCTCACAAATGTGTAGAACCTGCTGTAAATTGATTTTTACAGCAGGTTTTGCTATAATACCATTAAAGTAGTTATTAGACGCGGCAAAATGGAATGCCAAAAAATATATTATGAAGCATACGATGTAAGGGGAAAACACTATGAATAATGAATATTATACATATATTGGTGCACTGAGAGTTTTTAATGACTTTAGCTGCCAAACAGACGAATATGCGTTTTCATATGATTATAACGCACCCGAATATGATAATCTACGAATGAAGTACAGAATTGATAAAGTTGCGGGTAACGGTTCAGAGCTTGATAAAGCTCTGAATTTGATGCAGTGGTGTTCAGAAAATGTTCTTCATAACGGCGGAACTAAAGATGTCGAATTTATACCTAAAACATCAGTTGATATTCTCGATTACGCATTTCAAAAAGGAAAAGAGTACGGTGTTTACTGTCGACTCCAAGCTATAGTATTTACAGAATGTTGTCTCGCACTCGGAATTAAATCACGAATCTTGCACTGCTTGCCATTTTCTCCGAATGATTTCGACACACATGTTGTATCAATGGTGTATATATCCGATATGGCAAAATGGATTATGTTAGACGCATCAAATAACCGCTATTTTGTTAATTCAGATAAAACTATTCTATCTCCAATGGAAATCAGAAGTAAACTCGCATATAATGATAATATTGAATGCAATGTGCCCGATGATAACTATAAAATGTATATGGCGAAAAATATGTTTTACTTTAAGTCTCCGCAAATCAATACATTCGGTTCGGATTTATTGACAGAGCAAAAAACGATTTATTGTATTCCCTGCGGCTTTGATGTGTTGGAAAGAGAAATTGCTTATTGTCAGTATGCCATAAAAAATACCTCGGAAGAGTTTGCTCAAGATTGGAAAAGAGCTTTATCGACATATCAAAAAAGAACATCCATTGATTGTTTGCCTGCTAAACTGTTCTTCGCATAATAAAAACTATCTTTATCAGAAGTAATCAAAAAGAATTTGTAGCAGCTTTTTTGCAACATAGTGACATCTGGGCCGGTCATCTATTATGACCGGCCCATTTTTCTTAGTATTCACGGCGGGTTTGTGGGTGTTTGATTTTAGACTTCAAATTGAACACGAAAATCAAAAATGATTAAAATTGGAATCGAAAATAAATATCTTTACAATTTGAACCCCTGTGTCTAATTTTATGTGGGTTATGAAGGCGTTTATTTACTGATATTTTTCTCTCTGTCGTTTTTTAATATCTTGTTCAACCCAAGAGTTCAAATCCTATTGCCGAAATGTCGAAAATATCTTTTTTATATGGTTTTCGCAAACCGGAGCAAAGCTTGCTTTGCTCCGGTTTATTTTTTGCTCGTGACAGAAAATAAGTAATCCACACGATTAATGCTCCTCCTCTTCTCCAAAAAGTCACGCTCGGCTCACCTACGCCCATCACGACGGCTCTCTGTCGCTATCAACTTTTTGCGAATTCGAGAGGGTTCAACTCCCACCGTCGAAATACTGAAAATATCTTTTCCCTGATGAATATATCATAAAAAATAAAAAGGATATTATGGAAATTATAAATACTTTTGATAAAGATAGTGATGAAATAATTTGTCCCCAAGGTGTAATAGCCGAAAAAAGAATCATTATAAATATGCCTGATACATTGTGCGAAAGGTTTTTGAAAATCGTAATGAAACAGTCATCCGCTTATACGCTTGTAATAAGCGATAATTTAATCGCGAGAGTTTGGCTTCTCTGTTGAAAAGTACAGAAATATCTTTTTTACGGTAGCTTGACACATGTCCGTCGTGATTTTGATAAAATCACGGCGGACATGTTATGCATTGATATTTGTTTGTGTTTTTATTGATAATGC
>CAJFPG010000044.1 GCA_904398665.1 Candidatus Geddesella stercoravicola
GATCGCGAGCGTGAATTCGGGAGCCGTGCTTTGGGCTCTGAATATTATTCCGTTTTGCTCCGCCGTTATTTCCGCTTTACACACGTTTTCTGTTTCAAGGGAAAAGATCACGTTCACCGTACAATCCTCCCCGAAAAATTTTTCGAGCTTGGATAGTTTTTTCTCGGTATACTCTTTCAGTGAGTCTCTGAGGGTGATTTTTCTTGATGTAAAATTGATACGCATAATTATTTTTCATCCTTTCGCCGTGAAATTACAGGAAAGGTTTTCCTGCAACTATATTATACAATATTTTTGATGAAAAATAAAGTTTTTTTATATGTCAATTTTGCATAATATTTTTGACAAGTTATCGTCAAAAAATATTCAAACATACAAAGTTTTTCAGAGTGAAATAATTCGAAAAAAAATCTGTTGACATCGGCCGTGTTTAATGGTATACTAACAATGTTAGGGACCTTTTTTGATTATTTTTCAGGAGGAAAATATAATATGAAACTAAGTGTTTTTAATCCCGTTTTATACGACCGTGATTTCGAGTCCGCCTGCGAATTTTTGAAAGAACACGGCGTTTCCGCTATCGAAATAGGCTGCGGGGGGTTCCCGGGCAGAGCTCACTGTAATCCGGAGATTCTCTTGAACGATGACAAAGCTTTTGAAAAATTTATGGATACTTTAAAGAAAAATGATCTTTTTGTCGCCGCGTTGAGCGTTCATGGAAATGCCGTTCATCCGGACCCGGAGCAGCGCGCGCTTTTTGAGGATCATTTTCGTAAAGGCGTTTTAATGGCGGAAAAAATGGGTGTGGATCGTATCATAACTTTTTCAGGCTGTCCCGGAGGAGCGAAAGGCGACTTAACTCCCAACTGGGTAACCTGTCCGTGGCCGGAGGATTTCTTGCATGTTCTCGATTATCAGTGGAACGAGGTTCTTATTCCTTATTGGAAAAAGGCCGTCGCTTTCGCCAAAGAACATGGCGTTAATAAAATCGCGTTTGAGATGCATCCCGGATTTTGTGTGTATAATCCTGAGACGATGTTGAAACTTCGCGAGGCTGTCGGTCCGGAACTCGGCGCGAATCTTGACCCGAGCCATCTTATCTGGCAGGGAATAGATCCGGTAGCGGCGATAAAGGCTCTGAAAGATTGTCTTTTCTTTTTCCACGCGAAGGATACGAAACTGGATAAATATAACGTCGCCGTGAACGGCGTTTTGGACACGAAACATTATGAGAATGTTCTTAATCGGGCTTGGGTGTTCAGAACTGTCGGATACGGAAACGATTATTCTTTCTGGAAAGATATCGTATCGGCGTTAAAAGCTGTCGATTACGATTACGTTATGAGCATAGAACACGAGGATAGTCTTATGACTCCGAACGAGGGTTTGACAAAAGCAATAGATTTTCTGAAACAGGTTATGACCTTCGAGGGAAAATCCGAGATGTGGTGGGCGTGATACGAAAATTTGGATTTGTTAGTTTTATACTTTATAATTTTGTAATTTTGTAGCGAAAATTTCCGCCTTTATAGGCGGGAATTTTTCAATCTTTCGGTATGGAAGACAATAGTTATCTGTCGAAAATTAAAAAGCGATTGTTTTTTTTGCGAGGGCTCTTTTGTAAAATCTCGGTTAAGACAGTTTATTGGATTTTGCTTTGATTGAAAAGTTTCTGGATTTGAATTAAAAAATTATCTAAATTAAAAAATAAATTATTGAAAATTTCGGCGGAAGAATTTAAGTTTGTATGAAAAGTTTGTTTATCGAGAACATCAATTTTTTACGGTTGAGAGAGGCTTTGACATTTTGTAATATTTTGAAGTGTCTCGGCTTTGTCGAGTTCGGTGACAGGCGATAAATTTAAGCTTTTTTAGCTGTTTCTTTTTTTTCTTTATCTTTACGGTTATATTTTTTATGTGTCGGAAAAAACATTTTCGAAAGGGAAACCAATATATGAGTATAAATGAGGAAGTCACGCGTCATTACGACCTGTTGATTGAAGAAGGCAACGATCCGGCAAAAGACCCGAGGCCTTTAATGGAATATATGGATAAATGGGACGGGGATGTCTTTATTCGAGAGCTCTGTTTAACAAAAGAAAAGTCGGTTCTTGAAGTAGGCGTCGGGACCGGCAGGCTTGCCCTGAGGGTCGCTCCTTTTTGCGGGCGTTTTATCGGTATTGATATTTCACCTAAAACGATAGACAGAGCTTCTGAGAATTTTTCTTTATACGGGATACGAAACGCGGAGCTTATCTCTGCGGATTTTACAACCTATAATTTTCATGAAAAGTTTGACGTTATATATTCCTCTTTGACGTTTATGCATTTTGAGAATAAAGAGTTTGTCGTTAAAAAGATTTTCGACATGCTTGACAAAAACGGCCGCTTTGTATTGTCGATAGACAAAAATCGGAGCGATATAATAGATACGGGAGTCAGAAAAATAAAGATATTTCCCGATTTCCCCGAGCATATATCACGAATTCTCAAATCGTCGGGATTTGTTTCCCAAAAAATTATAGAGACGGAGTTTTCTTATATTTTTTCGGCAATTTAATATTTAAATTTTAATTTAAAAAGAAAATATGAGAATATAAAAATAGTATTTGTTTTTGTATTTCTTAAAAATACCTCACTGTTAAAATTATTGAAAAGATTGACTTTTCGCCTGTTAAATCCCTTGACGACACTTCGATTTTTGACGCTTTGACGCCAAAATAGAGCCCGAGCTTACAAAACTATTTTATACGGAGATACATAGAGGTATATAAATATTATATAAATATATGCGGAAAACTTTTATTTTAAGTCGCTTTTACGGAGGCTTTATAAACGTCTATGGGAAGTTATAAAGAGATTTTCGTCTATAAAATCAATAAAAAATATAGATTTTGTATTTCGAAGATTTTTTTTATTTGTATGTTTGCTTATTTTCTGTGTCTATTGTGAAAAATATAATTTTTCGGATAAAAAATTAAAGTTTGCATTTTGTTTATAAAATTACTATTGATTATTTGTAAAATATATGCTATAATAATTCCGTCATCAATTTGAAGGCGTAGCTCAGCTGGTTAGAGTAC
>CAJFPG010000045.1 GCA_904398665.1 Candidatus Geddesella stercoravicola
AACAGAGATATCAGCTCTACTTTTCAGCTTGTTGAAATTATAAAATCCGCTATTCCTCCCTCCGCGATGAGAGAAAAACAGCACCCCGCGAAAAGAGTCTTCCAGGCAATAAGAATAGAAGTAAACGGAGAACTTCTCCAATTATCCTCTTTGCTTGAAAATATAATTTTCGCGATGAATGAAAACGGCAGAATCGCGATCATAACTTTTCATTCTCTTGAAGACAGATTGGTGAAAAACGCCTTTTCCAAGCTGCAAAAACCTTGCACCTGTCCTCCCGAGTTTCCCGTTTGCGTTTGCGGAAAGCGCTCTTACGGACAAGTTGTCGGGAAGGTAATAACCGCGACGGAGGAGGAAATCGCGAGAAATCCGAGATCCAGAAGCGCGAAACTTCGCGTCTTCGAGAAAAAAACGGATCTGAATCAAAGAAGAAAAATTTTCGAATAGTTGAAAAAGAAGGGAAGACGTAAGATGAAAACACGATCCGAAAGCAAAAAGAAAAAAAATTACGGAAAACTGACCGTGGTTCTTGTTGTTATGATTGTTCTTGTTACTACTCTTAACATCCCTTGCTATATAACTCAATACGAAAAAAATTACGAGGCGAGAACTCTTACGGAAGAACTTAACGACGAGGTCAACAGGGGGAAAAGGCTGTTGATAGAATATAAGAGCAGAGTAAACTACAAGCTTGTCGAGGATTATGTGACCGAAAATCTTAATATGAAAAAACTTGAAAATTACCAGATAGAGTACATATCTAAATCCGCCGACGACATGTCTGTCGTCGTCAAGAATGACGACGATAACGGCTTTTTGTCAAGAATAGCGAACACATTTTCGATAATTGCCGAATATTTTAGGTAAATCTTTCATAAAAAAGAGATAGGAGTCTCTCGGCTTCTATCCCTTTATTTAGTTTTGTAACCGTTAAATTTATTAACAGCAATATTGTTTTGGAGATAAAACCGATATGTCTATAAAACATTCCCCTATGAAAGTAAATAAAAAGATGGCTATCGTCAGAATTGTTGTGGTGGTAGCTTTCTTTGCCGTTTTATGCAAATTTTTCTATATACAGATATTCCAGCACGAGGAATACGAAAGTAAAGCGTTGAATCAACAAACGCAGGAAACCGTTATTGACGCGAAAAGAGGGGATATACTTGACAGAAACGGGAACGAGCTCGCCGTTTCCGCTTCCGCGTATATGGTGACTATGAGTCCGACCATGATAACGGAGGAGGAAGACGCTGAGAATATCGCCAAAAATTTATCTGAGATTCTTGACCTTAATTATGATGACGTATACGAAATGACTCAGAAGAATGTATCGTATGTTGAGGTTGCTCGCCGCTTGGAGGACGACGTAACTCAACTTGTGAATAATTTTATCCAGGAAAATCCAGGCTATTCGTCCATAATAGCTATTTCTGAGGATTCCAAGCGGTATTATCCTCACGGGAATTTATTGTCCACGGTCCTCGGTTTTGTCGGAATAGACAATCAGGGCCTTGAAGGTCTTGAAATGTCTTATGACGAATATCTGTCAGGAACTCCCGGAAAAATTATATCCGTAAAAACGCAGGGCGGGACCTCTATGCCTTTTGAATATGAAAAATATATCGAGGCGGAGGACGGCTGCGACATAACCTTAACAATAGACCTTGAAATGCAATATATTCTTGAAAAGTATATAGACGAGGCGAGAGTCGAGCATAATGTTCAAAACAGAGTGGCGGGAATCGTCATGAACGTTAAGACGGGAGAGGTCCTCGCTATGTCCAGTAAGCCCGACTTTGATCCGAACGACTATCTTGTTATCAATGACGAGATCGTTTTATCTCAGCTTAAATCGGAGTATGAGGAAGGCTCGGAGGAATATTGGACCGCCTATAACGCGATGGTTAAAACTTTATGGAAGAATAAACTCTGCGAACAGTACGAACCCGGATCTACTTTTAAGATTTTGACTCTGGCAATGGCTCTTGAAGAGAATCTTGTCAGCCTTACCGAAACCTTTAATTGTACCGGAAGTATGATTGTAGGTTCTGAGATAATTCATTGCGCCAAAAGGACCGGGCACGGGATACAGACTATAAGAGAAGGTCTCGGAAACTCGTGCAACCCTGTGTTTATGACGATAGGAGCTCGTATCGGACAGGAAAAGTTCTATAATTATATAACGGCGTTCGGTCTCAGGGAAAAGACAGGAGTCGGTGTTACGGGAGAGCAGACGGGTTATCATTATTCTCTTTCTTCGTTTTCGGATTTGGACCTCGCGACGTCATCTTTCGGTCAGGGCTTTAAGATTACGCCGTTGCAGCTTATTTGCGCGGTATGTTCGATAGCGAACGGCGGAGATTATATGCAGCCGTATATAATAAGTCAAATAACTGATTCTGACGGAAACGTCGTTTTGAGCAACAGCCCGAAGGTCGTCAGAAAGACGGTTTCCGAGGAAAACGCTAAATTGATATGCTCGTATTTGGAGGACGCCGTAACAGAGCATATTACAAGGGCATACATAGAGGGATATCATGTGGCTGGGAAAACCGGAACCTCTCAAAAACTCGACAGTAAGAACGAGGATGGGGAAATCGACAAGCAAATCGCTTCTTTTATAGGGTTTGCTCCCGCCGACGACCCTCAAATTTGCGTTCTTGTCGTAGTCGACGAGCCTAATTCTGAGGTTCAGTACGGTTCTCTTATAGCGGCGCCTCTCGCGAAGTCAATTTTACAGGATTGTCTTGAACTTATAGGTTTGGAGCCTGACGTCGAGGATTCTGTCGATTATGCCGAGGTCCCCGATGTGGTTGACAAAGAATCTTCGGAGGCTCAAAAAATACTTTCTGAAGAAGGTTTTTCGGCGAAACTTGTCGGAAACGAGGGAACGATAACTCATCAGATACCTTCTTCCGGAACATATTTACCGGAAGGAGCTACCGTAATTCTTTACACTAACGACGATGACGTTCAGGAGAGCGTTGAGGTCCCGAATCTCATAGGTATGACCGCCGCGGAGTGCAACAGGGAGCTGATAAACAGAAACCTTAACATAAGAATAAAAGGAAGTTCTATTTCCACGCCGGGAGCGGTAGTTATTTCCCAATCAGTTTCTCCCGGAGAAACTGTTTCTCCGGCTACGGTTATAACTGTCGAGATAGGAACTCAATAACTTGGTTTTTCCCTTTCGCTAAGTTTTTTCGATTTTTAAGTTTCTAATTGTTAAATGATTCGGAATATAATTATAACGGACATTAAAATATCAAAATAATTTTATGGAGATGTTTTTATGTACCTTTCTGAATTATTACGGGGAGTTACTTATCATGTCGATGACTTTGATAGATTTTTTTCAATGCTCGATTACGATATAACTTCTATCACCGATCGTTTGAGCGATATTGTTCCCGGAACATTATTTTTTGCCGTTAAAGGTGAGAATTTCGATTCCACTCGTTTTTGCAAAGAAGCGGAAATATGCGGGGCCGCGGTTATAGTGTCGGAGAGGGAGTTGAATCTGAGCTCCGCTCTTAATATAATAACCCCGAATATACGTCAGACGATAGCTTTATCCGCCAGAAATTTTTATAATACGGCGAGAAGCGATATGAAGTTTATAGGTGTGACCGGAACTAACGGAAAGACTACGACCGCATTCGCTATATTCGATATTTTACGGAAATTTGGAAAAAATACGGCGCTTATAGGAACGGTAGAAAATCGTATTAACGATGACTTTTACGAGTCCGAATATACGACTCCCACTGCGATTTCTTTACATAAATTTCTTGATACCGCTATAAAACGTAAATGCGAGTATTGCGTCATGGAAGCTTCTTCTCACGCGTTATCTCAGGATAGGCTTTATGGAATACGATTTGCTCTCGGGATTTTTACGAATATCACAATGGAACATACCGATTATCATAAAACTATGCAGGATTATAAAATATCGAAATTGAAATTGTTTTCTTTGTCCGACAGAACGCTCGCGAATATGGATTCGGCGGAAGGAAAAGTTTTTTGGAGATATCCCGGTGTTAAAACTTTTTCGACAAAACAGGCAATGGCAGATTATTATTGTGAAAAAATCGTTTTTAGTTCTAAATTAAAGGCATACGGCAATACTGAGTCAACGCTGAAAACAAAAAAAGAAGAATACAAATTCGAGCTCGCGATGATTGGGGAATATAATCTCTCAAATTGTCTTGCCGCTTTTGCCGCCGCCGATATTTTGGGAGTGCCCCCGGAAATTTCTCTTTCAGCTCTTAAATCGTTTACCGGCGTCAGCGGCAGAATGGAGCAAATACATAATAATCTTGGTATCAATATAATTATAGATTATGCTCATACTCCCGACGCCGTCGAAAATTTACTACTTACCGTAAGACGTTTTACCGAAAAAAATATGATTCTCGTTTTTGGTTGTGGGGGAGACAGAGATAAGACTAAAAGACCCGTTATGGGGAAAATCGCTTGTGAATACGCCGATTTTATTATTGTGACCTCAGACAATCCGAGAAATGAGAACGCCGAGGCGATTATAAACGATATTGTTTCGGGAATGAGCGGAAATTCTTACAGGACGATCGTAAACAGATACAGGGCGATAAGATACGCGATAAGAGAGGCAAAAAAAGGAGATACCGTAATTATTTCGGGAAAAGGTCATGAAAAAAAACAAATAGTGTCAAATAGAATTGTTAAACTATCTGATAAAGATATTATTTTAGAAGTTTTAAGGGAAATAAACGATGAGATTTAAAGCCTCCGAATTTGCCTCGCTTATACAATACGGGGCTCTTTACAACGGTAATTCGATAATAACCGGAATCTCTACCGATTCCGGAGACGTTAAAGCCGGCGATATGTTCGTGTGTATAAAAGGAGAGAGAACCGACGGCCATAAGTACGTAGATTTGGCGATAAACAACGGGGCTTCTTGCGTGTTATCGGACAGATTGCTTTCGGTTGATATTCCATATATTCTTGTCCCGGATACCGTAAAAGCGCTTCAAGACGCCGCGAGGACCTATCGAAAGACCCTTGACGTGAAAATTGTCGCGGTAACCGGAAGCGTGGGTAAGACTACAACAAAGGAACTTATAGCCTCCGCGCTTTCTTCTTTGGCCGTACATAAAACATCTGGTAACAAAAACAGTGAGACGGGAGTCCCGATAACCGTTTTGGGAATAGATAAAAAGGACGCTGTCGCCGTTGTTGAGATGGGTATGTCAAATCTTGGCGAGATATCGCTTTTGTCCTCTATCGCTTGTCCCGACGTTGGTGTTATTACCAATATAGGTTTTTCTCATATAGAGAATTTGAAAACAAGAGAAAATATACTGAAAGCGAAGCTGGAAATCCTTGACGGAATGACTTCTTCTTCTCCTTTGATTTTAAATGGGGACGATAATATGCTTCGTTCTCTTAAAACTTGTCATAAAAAGGTGATTTACTATTCCTCAACGGATAAAAACGCGGATTATTACGCTTACGATATTGAGGAAAACGAAAAATCGTCTTCTTTCTCGGCGAAAACTCCTATCGGAAATTTTAAGGTCGAGGTTAATTTGCCCGGAAGACATAATGTTCTTAATTCCTTAGCGGCGATAGCCGTCGGGGAAGAGTTCGGTCTTTCGGCGAAAGATATAGTTCTCGGGATTTCAAAATATAAAGCGACGGCGTTGCGGCAGAATATATATAAGTTCAAGGACGTTGCCGTATACGATGATTGCTATAATTCCGCGCCGAACTCTCTTAAAGCGTCAATTGATACTCTCTCAAAAATGAAGGGAAGGAAAGTTGCGGTTCTCGGGGATATGTTAGAGCTCGGGGAAATGTCGGAAGCTCTTCATGAGAGAGCGGGAGAAGAGCTTTCGGAAATAGATATAATTTATCTTTACGGCGACTACGCCGAGAGTTTCGCCTCTGGCGCCGTGAAAGGCGGAGTTGATAAGAAGAATATTATGGTGTTTAATGATAAAAAAGAGTTGGCTCGTACTCTTATAAAAAATACAAGAGCGGGAGATGTGATTTTGTTCAAGGCAAGTCGAGGTATGAAAGCCGAGGACATCATAAAAGATTTCTCGGAAAATTATTGATTAAAACGGAGGATTGTTATGGAAGCGAAGTGGACGGCGATAGCCGGGATTGTGGCTTTTGTTATCGGCATTATTATCGCTCCGATGATGATAAGTTATCTCAGAAAACTTAAATTCGGGCAGCAAATAATAACGGAATACGGTCCGACATGGCATAAAAAAAAGCAAGGAATACCGACTATGGGAGGAATTATTTTTATTTTCTCCATATACGCCGCTTATTTCGCCGTAGCTTTCCCGTATTACGCTTCGTCAGACTATCTTATCGGCAGGATTCTTCCCTCCGTCGGTCTGACATCTCTCATTATCGCGACTTTACTAGGGTTTATGGGTTGTATCGACGATTTTGTGAAAATTAAGCAAAAACATAACCAGGGACTCACCGAAAAACAAAAGTTAATAATCCAGATTTTTATAGGAACTATATTTATCATATATAACGGCATAAGAACTAATTTCAGAACGTCGGTGGATATACCTTTTACGGATATTACGATAGAGTTCTCGTATTTCTTTTATCTTTTCGCTCTTATAGCGTTTGTCGGGTTTGTAAACGCCGTTAATCTTACCGACGGCATAGACGGGTTGGCAACTTCGGTAACTCTGCCGGTAGCGGCGTTTTTTACCGTGACCGCGATAGCGAAAAACGCTTTTGATTTGTCAATTCTCGCGGCCGCGCTTTTGGGAGGTTGTATCGCTTTTTTGGTATATAATAAAAATCCCGCCAAAGTTTTTATGGGAGATACCGGTTCTATGTTTCTTGGGGGAACGGTAGTTACTCTCGCTTTTGGGCTCGATATGCCTTTGATGCTTGTGATTGTGGGGTTCGTTTATATGATTGAGGCGTTTTCCGTTATGATACAGGTCGTTTATTTTAAGGCGACAAAAGGAAAAAGACTTTTTAAAATGACTCCGATACATCATCACTTTGAATTGTCGGGCTGGTCCGAGAATAAAATATGCGTGGTCTTCGGTTCCGTTTCTTTTGTTTTTTGTTTATTGGCTTCTTTATGGGTGCTTTTGTGATTGGGGAATAGTTATACGGAGAATATTTTGTAGTTCCTCGAAATTTTTAACCGATTTTTTTAGTTTGTTTCAAGTCGGTTTTGGAGGAAAATTGTGTTTTTAGGTTTTTGATACGAAGTTATTTTTGATTTCAGTGGGAAATGTATATTTTTATTGAGCGTAATTATTGTAATTATATTTTTATTCCTTATTTTTTAGTTATATTTTTCCCATTTCAGAAAGCGATAATTTGTCGAATTATACACGAAATTATATAAAAAGAGAGATTATACATGATTGAGAAAACCAAAACGGTAAAAACCGTAAATAAAGAATCTAAAAAGAAAAACGCGTTGATTCAAAAATGGAAAAAATATCCTAACGTTGATTTTGTTTTCCTTGTCCTTGCGCTTTCCCTTCTTGTGATAGGGCTCGCTATGCTTTTCTCGGCGAGTTTCGCGAAAGCTTATTCCGAGCAGGGGGATAGTTATTACTACATATCCAAACAGCTGCAATGGGCTGTTTTGGGGCTTTTGGCTATGGGCGCCGCGTCGGTGTTCCCTTATAAATTTTACAAACCGATACTTATGGCCCTGTATCCAATCTGTATAGTTCTTCTTTCTCTCGTTTACGTCCTTCCGTCGAGCGATTATCAAAAACGGTGGATTTATATCGGCGGATTTCAGTTTCAACCTTCTGAAATCGCGAAACTAGCGGTTATTTTGGCTTTGGCGTATTATTTTTCAAAGTATAAAAAATTAGTGAGGAAACCCGGAGAAAAGGTGATTGTGTTCGAAGCCAAGAACTTTATGGTAACGACTGTTATTCCGGGGTTGATATTTGGGATTCCGTGCGCGCTGGTTTTATTTGAGACTCATCTTTCGGGAGCAATTTTAATACTCGGCGTCGGAGGTATGATGCTTATTATAAGCGGATGTCCGAAAAGGTATATTTTACCGATTGTTATTTTGGCGGTTATAGCCTTATTATATGTGGCGTTCGGAACCGATTATATGACTTCGAGAATAAACGTTTTTCTGAATCCGGAGACAGACCCGACGGGAGACGCTTACCAAATAAGGCAATCTCTTTACGCGATAGGTTCGGGAGGATTGTTCGGCGTGGGATACGGGGCGTCGGGGCAGAAATATCTTTATCTCCCCGAACCGCAAAACGATTTTATCTTCGCTATTGTCGCCGAGGAGCTCGGGTTTGTCGGCGTCGCCGCTATTATGGCGTTGTTTGTTCTTTTAATTTGGCGCGGTATTAAAATAGGAATGTGCGCTCCGAATAGATTTACGGCGTTTATAGCGTTCGGGATAACGATTCAGATAGCGTTGCAGGTGGTTCTGAATTTGGCCGTTGTGTGTAATTTTATTCCTGTAACGGGAATTTCCCTGCCGTTTTTCAGTTATGGGGGAACAGCTCTCGCCATACTGCTAGGCGAAATAGGAATAATGCTTCAAATTTCAAGATACGCGTCTTTAAAGAATAAATAAGAAGAGGTTTAGTTATGAGAGTTTTAATCGCTTGCGGCGGAACGTCGGGGCATATAAATCCCGCGATTGCTATCGCCGAAGAGCTTCGAAGAAGAGATTCGAACAACAAAATTCTCTTTGTCGGGACCGAAAATAAGTTAGAGGCGGATTTGGTTCCCAGAGCGGGATTTGATATTAAGTTTATAGAAATTAGCGGGCTTTGTAGAGCGAAAAATTTTAAGGGTCTCGTTTCAAACGCCAAAACTGCGGCGAAATACGTAAAAGCCCGATTGGTTGTGAAAAAGATTATCGAGGATTTTTCTCCCGATATAGTAATAGGTACGGGGGGATATGTGAGCGCTCCCGTTATTTCGGAAGCGGTAAAGATGAAATGTAAAACCGCTATTCACGAGCAAAACGTTTTCGCGGGCATTACGACGAAAATGCTCTCGAAAAAAGTTGATTTTGTTTTTTTGAGCTTCCCCCTCGCTCGTCCGTTGCCTTGCGACTCTGATAAGTGTATTACGGTAGGAAATCCTGTAAATCCTGCGTTTGTCGGGAAAATAAGGGAAGAGGCTCGAAATAAACTTTCGCTTCCGCTCGACGCTAAAATCGCTGTCTCTTACGGTGGCAGTTTGGGGGCGGCAAGAGTAAACGAGGCTTTTTACGAGATGGCTCTCCTTTCGGACAGAGACGGACGTTTTATTCATATACACGGCGCGGGGAGAGATTATGAGAGTTTGACTGAGAGACTCAAAGGAAAGGTCAGCGACAGAATAAGAGTCTTTAAATATATTTACGATATGCCGGACGTAATGGCGGCGGCTGACGTTATAATCGCCCGCTCCGGGGCGATGACCCTTACCGAGATTTCCGCTGTCGGCAGAGCGTCAATCCTTATTCCGTCGCCGAATGTTACGGAAAATCATCAATATTTTAACGCGAAAGCTTACAGTGATAAAAACGCGGCGATTCTAATCGAGGAGAAGGACCTTTCGGGAGAGCGGCTTTATTCCGAATTGAAAGCGTTGATGGACAATCCTTATAAGATTCAATCTATGGAGATGGCCGCCAGAAGTCTGGCGAGGTTGTCTTCTTTATCTGATATTTGCGATAAAATAGAGGAAACGGTCGGAAGTTGAAGTGACAGATCCCCTTTTTACGGCATAATATATTATATCGGCAAGTCAGTTATAATATATTAAAATATTAAGGGGAATTTAAAGTGTCACAACTTCTTATAGAGGGGGGCTATCCTCTTTGCGGCGTTATTGACGTCCAAGGGGCGAAAAACAGCGTTCTCCCCATACTTTCGGCGGCGCTGATGTCTGACGGGGAATGTTCGGTATTGAATTTTCCGGAGATTACCGATACATATGTAGCGATAGATATTCTCAGGGCTTTGGGAGCGAAAGTAGTAAAACAACAAGATTGCATAACGATAAACGCCAAAAACGCCGACGGATATGAGATTCCGTACGGTTTGATGAGAAAAATGCGGTCGTCTATAATGTTTTTAGGCTCTATATTGGCGAAAAATAAAAAGGCGGTGATTTCTCTTCCGGGTGGTTGCGAGCTGGGACAGCGTCCGATAGATATTCATTTGGCGGCTTTGCGGAAGATGGGAGTAAATATAGAGGAAAATCACGGTTTTTTAGAATGTTCGCATTCCGGACTGAAAGGCTGCGAAATAAGTCTTTCTTTTCCGAGTGTCGGCGCTACCGAGAATATAATGCTCGCGGCGGTAAAAGCCGACGGGGTGACCGACATATATAACGCGGCGAGAGAACCTGAGATAGAGGATCTCGCGAGATTTCTCGTGAAGATGGGAGCGAGAATAAAAGGAGCCGGGACAGATCATATATCGATAGAGGGAGTTTCCTCTCTTTCGGGTTGCACCCATAGAGTGATCCCGGATAGAATAGTGGCTGGCACATATTTGTGCGCGGTGGCCGCGACCAGGGGTAACGCTCTTTTGAAAAATATCTGTCCTCTTCATATTTACGCTGTTACGTCTTTATTGAAAGAAGCGGGCTGCGATATAAAAATATACGACGACGCGGTTTCGATAGAATGCGATAAACTCAAAAGCGTTCCTTTGGTTCGGACGATGCCCTATCCCGGGTTCCCGACCGACGAGCAAGCGCCGTTTATGGCGCTGATGAGCATAGCTTCCGGAAATACGCTTTTTATTGAAACGATATTTGAGAACAGATTTAAGCATGTGGGCGAGCTTTTAAGAATGGGCGCCAAAATAACGACAGAGGGCAGAGTCTCGCTTGTCGAGGGGGTAAAAAAACTTCATTCCGCTACCGTTCAGGCGACAGACCTTCGAGGCGGCGCCGGTTTGGCCGTAGCGGCCCTCGCAGCGGAAGGCTCTACGGTGATTTCTTCCGTAGAACATATATATCGAGGTTATGAAAATTTTGAGTATAACATTTCCGAATTGGGCGGTAAAATAAAAAAGATATGAATATCTCGAATTTTACGTGACCGAACGCGGAGAAAAGCCGGAAATAAAAATACAGAGGACAAAAAAATGGAAAAAGCTGGAATGAAAAAAATAAGTCGAGCGGCGAAAAAAAAGAAAAGAATCAGGCTTTTAGTCTTTATTTTGGCTTCTTTGATCCTTGTTTTCGCGGCGGCGCTGATTTTTAATCTTGTTTTTAAAGTGAATAATTTGACCATAATAAACGATACCGTTTACTCTGACGAGGAGCTTCTTTCAGCTTCGGGAATCTCAGAGGGGACGCCGATGCTCTTTTTGCGGCAGAGTTCGGTCTCGGAAAAAATATCTTTTGACTTTCCTTATGTAGAGAGCGTTTTAATAGATAGAGCTTGGCCTTTTTCCGCTACCGTTACTTTTGAGCCGGCCGTTCCTAAATATGCTATGGAAATTTCCGAAGGATCTTTTCTGACCGTTTCGGAAGGATTTAAGGTTCTCAGCGCCGATACTTCATATGAGGAAGGCCTTGTTCCCGTAAAAGGAATCGTTATCGATGTTTATAAAGTCGGTGAAAAACTGCGAGGAGACGATAATATAGAGGTCGATTTGTTAAACGAAATTATAGATTGTCTGAGAAATTTCAGCTTATACGATAGATTAACGGGCGTTGATTTTACAAAAAAGCATAATTACGTAATAGTTCTCGACAATACGATAACCGTCGAGCTCGGAACCTCCGACGATCTCGACAAAAAGTTCGATAAATTGAAGGATATTCTTGACCGAAACAGTCAGTATTCAAAAATGAATATAAGCGTCAGAGATTATACCGCGGGAAGATGCACTATTCTTGACGAGTAAATCGTTTTGTTCTTCCGGCAAAACTCTTTTTGGATTTTTGGGTAATTTTTGGTTTCGAGTTTTAAATAATTTTTTTTTAAGCGGGAAAAACTGTTGACTAATGTCGAAATTTATGGTATCATGAAAAAGAAAGGAATGATAAGAATGCCGTTCAAGAGCGTAGAAGAACAAGAAAATATCGTAAATATAAAAGTTATAGGTGTCGGCGGCGGAGGAAACAACGCTGTCAACCGTATGATAAAAGATAATGTTCAGGGCGTTGAGTTTATAGCTATAAATACGGATCAACAGGCGTTGAACCATTCTGAGGCTACTCATAAAATACTTATCGGTGAGACTGTGACTCACGGTAGGGGAGCCGGTTCGGATCCTGAAACCGGAAAGAAAGCCGCCGAGGAGAATAAAGCTGAGATTGAAGAGGCTTTAAGAGACACCGAAATGGTTTTTATTTCCGCAGGAATGGGCGGGGGAACAGGAACGGGAGCCGCTCCGATGATTGCCAGAATAGCAAAAGATATGGGAATATTGACGGTCGGTATAGTTACGAAACCGTTCGCTTTTGAGGGTACGAGAAAGATGCAGCAGGCCGAGAACGGTATTAGAGAGCTTCTGGAAAACGTAGACTCTCTTGTTGTTATTCCTAATGAGAAACTTAATCAGATATCCGATCAAAAAATAACTCTCGCCAACGCTTTTCAGCTCGCTGACAGCGTTCTTAAACAGGGTGTTCAAAGTATCACGGAACTCATAAAAAGCCATGGGTTTATAAATCTTGATTTCGCGGACGTCAGACGCGTCATGGCGGACGCCGGCTACGCCCATATGTGCGTGGCATCCGCCGCCGGTAAGGATAAAGTCGATATTGTGGCTCATTCTGTTATTTCAAGCCCGTTGCTCGAAACTTCTCTTTCAAACGCCACCGGTATTGTTCTTAACTTTACGGCGGATCCTGAGGTCGCGTTGGAGGATATTTACAGAGCCGCCGATATAATCAGGACTGAGGCCAGCGACGATGCTGAAATAATCTGGGGTGTCGCTCTTGACGATTCTTTGAATGACGAGCTTAAACTTACGGTTATAGCGACAGGTTTTGATATTCCTGAATCATCTGAGGGGGCTTTTTATACGCCGCCCCTTGACGTTACATATGAGGAACCCGATAAGGGAACAAGATATGTTGAGGAACAACATAATGAAGAGCGTTCCAATCAAAAGCGAGAGGAAAAACAAAACTCGGGAAGCTTATATGACAGATTGGGCAATAAATACAAGGTGTTTCAAAACGATAATTCAAACTCAAATAAGAATAAACAATCGTCTTCTTCAACGACTAAATCCGAATATCCGGGGGATGACGAGGATCAGGAGTTTTGGAATCTTTTAAATGAAATTACGAAAACAAAAGGCAACTGAAAATTGAATGAAGGCAAGAGATGTCTGAGAATTAAGTAAAGACAAGACCCGTGAGAAATTTTTCTTACGGGTCTATTTATAAAAAATTATTTACGCGGAGAAAAGTTAAAAGAGTTTTTGAAAACAACAAAAGAGGGGATTTATAAAAGTTTTTATATTAATTTATCTTACTAAATATCTTTATCGATTAGCATATTGATGTCCCGGCGTTTCATTATTAGTTTTAAATAAAATTATCCGAAGTTTGAATTTTTTATACGCAAATTTGTTTCCGCGACTTCGGAGAGCTATTCCTCGCGTTTTTGAATTTCAGTTTTAGTCTCGTTGCGTTATATAGAAAAATAATATCAGATATTAGAGAGTATTAGAAAGATATTATTGAATTAAATAAATCGTC